>CAZYGP010000041.1:0-12174 GCA_964647265.1 uncultured Acidimicrobiaceae bacterium
GAGAATCGCCTTTTCATGTGTTTCCCTTTCTGAGTGGCCCGCAGGTACGCGGACAGAAATTTCTACGAAGTGGGGGACCCACGCGGATGAAGCAATCGCGAGTGAGATGACGCGACGGAGGGGGCATCCCTCCCGGACGCCCCCTCCGTAGGTTGCGATGCCCGAGGCTACGAGGACCTTGCCTCGATGGCCTGGGGAGTCGAGCTCACCTCGACACTGATCTTCTTCGGCTTTGCCTCTTCCTTGATCGGGATGACGATCGTCAGGACGCCGTTGTCGTACGACGCCGACACCTCACCGGCGTCGAGCCGGTCCCCGAGCCGCACCGAGCGGCTGTGGATGCCGGTAGGACGCTCCCGGAGCATCCAGTTCGCCCCGACCGTGTCCTCGAATGTCCGCTGCGCCCGGACGATCAGCACCTTGTTCTCGACCGTGATGTCGAGGTCCTCCGAGGCGACTCCCGGAAGGTCGAAGCGAAGTGTGTAGACGCCGTCCTTCTCGAACGCATCGAGCGGCATCCGTCCACCGCGCCATGTCGAACCCATCGCCGACATCATGCGGTCCATCTCATCGAAGGGATCCACGAAACGTGTCACGTCTCCTCCTTGTTGCTCGTCATCCATCCGGCACCCTACCGAATGCGTTGAACCTCTACATATAACTTTATACAACCCGACTCATATCTTTGTCAAGATCGACCTCATTGTTCTTCTCGTCCCCCTTTCCACAGCTCGGACGACCCCTACGTGATCGACATCCTGCTGCCCCCTGCTGGGTGGCAATGTCCGGGACGGTGGATTGGCCGCATCACCGAGGAGATTTCTGGGGGACGGCAGAGCGAAGCGATGCAGGGGGATTGCTGTCCGAAGACTCACCTCCGGGCCGCTTCCCACTCACGTGCTCGCAGGCTCGCAGGCCCCCCTGGCTCACTTCGTTCGCCCGTCCCCCCTAAAGGGAGGACGAACCCACGGAGAGGGAGGGATTTGAACCCAAAAGTCGTGCCGCAGATACCACAGCGAACAGTTCCAACGCACGGATCGGTGCCTACCTCGGGTGGGACACACCCCGAACGCGTCAATCCCCGTCTGACGCGGACCCTCTCGAATCAACGCTCACTTGCGGAGAGGGAGGGATTTGAACCCTCGAGGAGGCTTACACCCCCTACTCGCTTAGCAGGCGAGCGCCTTCGACCGCTCGGCCACCTCTCCGGATGCCATCAGGTTATCAACCGTAGCGCGAACGGTGCTTGCCCTACCAGGAAATGCTCGGTCCCGCTCAGCGAGGACCGAGGACCTCAGTCATCATGACGGGCCGGCCCTCATCGATGGATCGATGCGCGGCAACGCCGATCGCAACCGACAGGAGGCCGTCCTGGAGGGTCACCTTCGGCGGGAGGCCCTTGGTGATCGCCTCGTAGAAGTCGAGATGCTCGAGGTACGACGCACCCTCGTGCAGCCCCTGGTAGGCAATCCTGTCATCGACGACCGGGATGTCGACCACACCCTTGGTGTCTCTTCGGGAAATCCGGATGTGGTTCTCCGGGACGAACGCCTCGATCTTGGCGACGTCGCCGGTGATCGCCAGTTCCTGCTCGTTGAGGGAACCCTCGGCGAACATGCACAGATCGAGGAGCGCCCGGATCCCGTTCGCGTACTCGACGATCACGAAGGCGTTGTCGAGGATGTCCGGGGTGCGCCCGTCGTAGAGCTCGTCGAGGTGGTTGACGTCCTGGGCGCCGGAGGCCATGACACGGACGGGATCCGACCCCGTGATGAGGTTCATGAGGTCGAAGAAGTGGCAGCACTTCTCGACGAGGGTTCCCCCCGTGTTCTCGTTGAAGCGATTCCAATCCCCGACCTTGACAAGGAACGGGAACCGGTGCTCGCGGATGAACACCATCTTCGGATTGCCGACGACACCGGCACCCACCTCGCCGATCAGGCGGGCGATGGCCGGCTTGTAGCGATACTCGAGGCCCATCCAGGCGACGCCCTCGTACCCGGCGGCTGCATCGACGACGCGTTGGGCGTCCTCGACGGTGGTGCATAGAGGCTTCTCGGCGAGGAAGTGGACACCGGAGTCGATGACGTCGAGAAGGATCTCGGCGTGGGTGTCGTTCGGTGACGCGAGCACGACCGCGTCGACGAGACCGGACGCGAGCAGGTCGCGATGGCCCACGAACACGGCGTCGTCATCGAGTCCCGCAACGAGTTTGCCTGTCTCGCGCGATCCGGGATCCGGATCGGAGATCGCCGTCACCCTGGCACCCTCGATCGCGTTGATGTTCTCGATGTGCTCGATGCCCATCATGCCGGTACCGATGACGCCGTACCGCACTTCCGCTGTCACATCCGTCTCCATTCAGAGTTCGACGACCGGGATCCCCAGCTCCGAGGCGAGCGCATACAGCTCGGCTCGGACGTCGGCGTACACCAACCCGTAGTGGTGTTCGAGACCCTCGGTCATGATGGTTTCCAGGACCTCGCCAACCGGGCTGTCGAAGCGAAGGACACCTGCGGTGCCGGAGAACGGCAGGGGTCGGCGCAGCATCTCGCCACCGCCGATCGTCAGCCGGTGCCCGCCCCGCGACTGGCTGAAGCGGGCGATCGTGACGCGGCCCGGCTTGAGGGGGAACTCGCTCAGGAGAGGCTTGCGTCGATTGGAGTGGATCGTGGCGACCGGGGTCGCCTCCGAGTCCGCCATCTCGAAGGGGGCGAGGCCGCAGTGCCAGACGACGCCAGTGTTCTCAACCTCGTCCATGTCGAGGTCGACGAGGTCAGCGACGAACGACGCTGAGCCGCCGAGCCATGACAGGACGAGGCCGGTGATGTTCCCGTAGACGTCCGCCTCACAGGCGCCCGGCGTATGGTCCTCGGTGAGCATCGCCATCGGCGTGCACGCAGCGCCACCGAACTCGGTGAACGTTTCGGGCCAGCAGCGCGTCGCGACGCCGGACCAACCATGCTCGTCGATGAGTGACCGCAGACCCGCGTTGATCCGGAGGCTGCGTTCGAGGGACTCCTGGTCGACATCGTCGATCCCGTGGAGGAAGGACGCGGCCCTGCTGCGTGCGGCGTCCACGGCAACGGTGCTCGCGGCTTCGGAGCGATCGAACAGCTCCGGCAGTGGGACCTCGTCGACCGTGACGCCAAGGACCGCTCGCAGTGCCTCTGCCTCATACCCGCACGGCTCGAAGCCATCCGGGCGTTCGCCCACACGTCCCACGGTGGTCGACGAGAGGCGCACAACGACCTCACGTGCCGCTGCGCGTGCTGCGTCGTCAGGGACGACCGGGGGGCTGCCGAACGGTCCACGCTCGGCGCCATCGGCCAGTGCCGCTTCGATCCGCACCCCGGCGGAACCGTCGTTCGCCCCGGCAAGCAGCCACCGATAGTCGCGCCCAAGGGTGGTGAGCGTGTAGGCGGCGAGGTTGATGCCGCAGAACGAGTTGAGGCGAAGCCGTCCCCCGGTGCGTTCCTCGGGGAAGGCCCACAGGAGGGAAGGGAGGTCGGTTCCCGTGGCAGCAACGACGAGCGACGAGTCTGCAAAGGTCGCCTGGAGAACGATCAGTGACTCTGCCCCTGCGGCGACGATCTCGTCAACCCGGTTCGTGACGGCCTCGTCGTCCATCAGGAGCTCGGGTGTCCCGGCGAGGGACATCCCGGATCGCTCGAGGTTCTCGAACGCCATCCTGGCCGTGGCCTCGGCGAACGGGACGTCGAACGTCGGGCGTGCGATGGCCACGACGCCGATCACGACCCCATCCCCTCGTAGTGGTGGCGGAAGGATGCATCCGCATGCTCGAGGACGGGACCGGCTTCGCCGTACGCCCGATGGCGGGTGAACGGGAGCGCCTCCCGATCAGCGAGGGAGTTGATCCTCGACAGGTAGGGAAGGCTGTCGGACCGGAGCGCCTGGCGGACGGCCGTCACGTCGGGAAACGCCCCGAGGGCCTCCCACCAGATTGCCCTGCCGGCGAGGAAGCCGCTGGCGCCTGCGCGGAAGGCGTAGGTCAGGACACGCTCGAACGCGGCCTGTGACGCCCCGGCGGACAGCATCACCCATGGAACGGGGGACAGTCGGTTGATCTCTTCGAAGATCGCGCGAGTGGCATCGATGGCGCCGGTGTCCTCGCCGTGGGGATCGGGGACGTCTCCGGCGGGAATCGGGCTCTCGAGCTTGAATACGTCGACGCCGAACTCAGGAGCGGCGAAGGTCGCAACGCTTTCGAGGACATGGTCGGATCGCTTGCCCGGTTGCTCGACGTAGCCGGTCGTGTGGAGGTCGTCTCCGGGGAAGCTGTAGACAAGGAGCTCGAAGAGGAATGGGATGTCGTATCTCGCGCACTCCTCACCGATGCGTGCCACGAACTCCTTCTGATGCTCCCGGATGCCCGGTTCGGCGTCGGGGCGATACCAGGCCAACACCTTGACCGCATCCGCGCCGACGCGTCGGATCTTCTCGACCGACCAATCGTCGATGGCGAACGAACGTCGACCGCGCTCCGTTTCCTCGAACACCGAATCCTCGAGGGTGAGAAGCAGTCCGTGGCGTGGCGACACCGCGTCGATGGCCTTGGGATACGCGTAGTGGGGATCGAGGAGGACGGCCGACGCGCCCGGCGACAACTCCTCGACGAGGAGTCGCTTCACGAGGGCGACGTCCTCGTACTCTGCAACCTCCGCTCCCCTCGCGTTCCGGACGAGGTCCTTGATCGGCGGGCGCTGATCGGCAGCGACCATCTTGAACCGACCCTGGTCGTCCGCGAGGCGCCGAAGTCCCCAGAGCTTGCCTGCGCTGATACTCACGATGCGCTCCCCTCGAGAAACTCGTCCACATCCGCTCGGGACGGGAAGCCCGAACGGCCACCACCGCGCCCGCACTTGACCGCGGCTACCGCCGATGACCACCCCACGATATCGTCGAGATCGCGACCTTCGGCAAGGCCGAGGGCGAACGCTCCGTGGAATACGTCACCCGCACCGAGCGTGTCGACCGCCCGCACCCGGAACGCCTCGACGTGACGAGTCGTCCCGCCATCGGACCACAGGACACCGTCGGATCCCTTGGTCACCGCGACCACTCCCCCATAGCGACGTGCTGCGGCTTCGACCGACGCCGGTGTCGTGAACGCGGTGAGCCTCTCGAATGCAGGTTGCGAGAACACCACGTGGCTCGCCGAGGCGAGGAGTTCCTCCGACAGCGGGGCATCGGTGAGATCCGCGTCGACGACACCCGGGACGCCGAGCGTGGCTGCGCTTCGGATGGCAGCAAGCGCACCCTGTGGCCATCGAACATCGACGAGGATCGCATCGCTCCCAGCGAGCTCGTCGGCGGTGGGTGGATCGGCAATCAACCATAGGGCCGGATCCGTGCGATTGAAGATGGTGCGGTCACCGTCGGGGGAGATGATCACGGCTGAGAGAGGTGAGGGTGCATCCGTTCGACGCACCCGCGTGCAGTCGACGCCGTGGGAGGCGATCTCGGTGAGGATCTCGTCCCCGATGGCATCGTGGCCCAGTGCGGTGACGAGCGAGGCCTCACCGCCGAGGGATGCGATGGCCACGGCCGCATTGGCGGCAGGCCCACCACCGACGGCACCGAGCGCGGTTGCGAAGTTCTTCTCGCCCAACAGCACCGGCTCACCCATCGAGAACACGAGGTCCTGCACGGCGAGCCCGACACACGTGACCCTGGCACTCATGGGGGCGCCCCCAGAGCGGTCCGGACTGCCGATGCGATCATGGAACTCACGCGCGAGTTCGACTCGTGCGTGATCCCTGCGATGTGGGGCGTGAGGATCAGGTTCGGCACGTCGGCGAACACCGCCCCCGAGGTGGCATCCACCGGTTCGCTCGAGAAGACGTCGAGCGCGGCTCCCGCGAGGCGTCCCGACCTGAGCGCCTCGATGACGGCGCCCTCGTCGACCACACCTCCCCGGGCCGTATTGATGAGCACTGCATCGTCGGGCATCGCGTCGATCTCGGACGCAGAGATGAGGTCCCGGGTCGCGTCGGTGAGCGGCACGTGGAGCGACAGCACATCGGACCGGGCGACGAGCGTGGGAAGGTCAACGGACGAGGCCGAGGCCCAGGCGGGGTCGTCGCCGGGGAGGAACGGATCGTATGCGATCACACGCATGCCGAGCGTCTCGGCGATCTCTGCGACACGCCGTGCAATGGCACCGAACCCGACGAGGCCGAGGGTGCGGCCCGACAACTCCCGACCGGTCAGTGCGGCACGCGGCCACTCCCCTGCGGCAACCCGCGACGACATGAGGAACGACCCGCGTACCAGCATGAGGGCCACCGTGATGACGTACTCGGCGACCGCTTCGACGTTGGCGCCGGTGGCCGCGAGCACGGGGACACCGCGCTGCGCGCATGCCGCGACGTCGATGTTGTCGAGGCCGACTCCGAGGCGGCCGACGATCCGCAACCGCGGAGCGGCATCGAGCATCGCAGCGTCGACGATCGTCCGGTTGCGGACGACGAGGGCCTCGGCATCGCCGAGCAACCCGAGGATGCGATCGGGCCGGTCCACGAGGGAAGGGTCGTACACGGTGTCGAAGTCCTCAGCAAGGCCCTCGACGACGACCTCGTCCATGAACTCCGTGATCACGACCCTCGCCATTGTCAGGTGGCCACCAGGGAATCCCAATCGATCGGCTTGGTCCGGTCGATCGACGCGTCCGCCGGTGGCATCGGGTACTTGAGGCCACTGCCGCAATTGAACAGGACGACACGCTCCTCGCGATCGACGAGGCCCGCCCCGAGCGCCCTCTCGTACGCGGCCACGGTGGCTGCACCCTCGGGACAGATCAGCATGCCGTCGGTGGCGGGAACCATTGCATGGGCTGAGGCAATCTCCTCATCGGGGACGTCGATGGCGAAGCCCCCTGACTCACGCACGGCATCGAGGATCAGGAAGTCCCCGACCGCTGCGGGCACCCGGATACCGGACGCAATCGTGTGGGCACCCTCCCAGCGCTCGGCGTGTCGCTCCCCGGCATGGTAGGCCTTGACGATCGGCGCACATCCGGACGCCTGGACCGCGACCATGCGCGGAAGGTCCCCGGTGATCCAGCCGATGGCGCGTAGTTCCTTGAACGCCTTCCACATCCCGATGAGCCCCGTTCCCCCACCCGTGGGGTAAACGATGACGTCCGGGAGCGTCCAGGCCATCTGGTCCGCGAGTTCGAGGCCCATCGTCTTCTTGCCCTCGATGCGATACGGTTCCTTGAGCGTCGACACATCGAACCAACCCATGGCCTCCTTGCCGGCGGCGACGATCTTCCCGCAATCGTCGATCAGGCCGTTGACGCGCCACACCCGGCCGCCCTGGAGGGCGATCTCCCGCACGTTCACCTCCGGGGTGTCCTCGGGGCAGAAGATGTACGTCTCCATGCCAGCCCTCGTCCCGTAGGCGGCAAGGGCGGCACCGGCGTTGCCGTTCGTCGGCATGGCGAGCCGAGTCAGTCCGAGCTCCTTGGCCATCGATACCGCCATGCCGAGCCCACGTGCCTTGAATGACCCGGTGGGGAGCCGCCCTTCGTCCTTCATGACGATCGACGCTGCGCCGAGGCGCCTCTCCATGGCACGAAGGCGGATGAGTGGCGTCTGGGACTCTCCCAACGACACGACGTTGCCGGTGCTCCTCACGGGGAGGAACTCCCGGTACCGCCACATGCCGTCCGGCCGGTCGGCGAGGTCGGCCTTCGACACGGAGGACGCGATCCCGTTCAGGTCGTAGTGCACGAGGAGTGGTTTACCGGCGGGTGACAGGCCGATGACCTCATCGGCGGGGAACCGGTCCCCCGTGAAGGCGCACTCGAGATACGCGACGAACGTTGGCGCGTCGACGATCGATGTCACACGGCCTCCCCTGCAGTTGGTGGCACGGATGGATGCACCGACCATCGTAGCGCCGGGTCCCCGGACGGGGCCTCGCCCCCCGTCCGGGCGCGTTGCCGGGCACGGCCCCCGCCTTCCTAATGCCATTGCGTCCTCGGTCGGTGGTAGCCTTGCTGCACCGGGTGGCCTCATGGCCATCTGTTGATGTGTCCTACGGACCACAAGAAAAAAATCGACGGAAAGAGGGAGCTCGAATGAAGAGATTCCGCAATGTCGTCATCCTGTTGTTCGCGTTCGCGCTGGTGGTAGCCGCGTGTTCGTCCGACGACGGGGATGCCGGCACAGACGATACGACAACCACAACAGCGGACGGCGGCGACGTCGACCTCACAGGGACGACCGTCACGGTCTTCGGCCCTGAGAGCAGCGACGAGGAAGCCGGCGCCATGCAGGACGCGTTGAGCGTCTTCGCCGAGGCGAACGGGATGACGATCACCTATACGGGTGCTCGTGACTTCTCTGACCAGATCAACGCACAGGCAGCTGGTGGTAACCCGCCCGACATTGGCGTGTTCCCGCAGCCGGGCAAGGTCATCGACTTCGGGACCGAGGGATTCATCCTCCCCATCCCACAGGACCTCGTCGATTTCTCCAAGGCCCAGTGGCCGGCGGGAACCCTCGAGACCGTGATGGCAGCCGATCAGGTTTGGGGTCTCCCGAACAAGACCGACCTGAAGTCCGTCGTGTGGTACAACACGGCACTCTTCGAGGCCGGTGGCTACACGGTTCCAACGACGCTCGATGATCTGCTCGCCCTGGGCACCCAGATGATCGCTGACGGCGTCACGCCGTGGTGTGTCGGCATCGAGTCCGGCCCCGCGACGGGCTGGACGTTCACCGACTGGATGGAGGACCTGACGCTGCGTCTGCAGGGTCCGGACTTCTACGACCAGTGGGTTGCCAACGAGATCCCGTTCGACGACGATCGCGTCATCGCGGTCGGCCAGACGATCGTCGACATCTGGAACACGCCGGGCAACACGTTCGCTGCCGGTGGATCGATCGCAGCGACGCCGTTCGGTGACAACGGCCAGCCGCTCGCCGAGGGCGAGTGCGCCATGCACCGTCAGGCTTCGTTCTTCGCGGCGTTCCTGCCCGAGGGCACGAACGTCGGTCCGGGTGGCGGCGTGGATGTGTTCTACTTCCCGTCGGCCGATGACACGACACCGGTGCTGACCGCAGGCACGTTCGTGTCCGCGTTCGAGGATCGTCCCGAGGTGTGGGCCGTCATGGAATACCTGACGTCTGCCGAGTACTCGACCGAGCGTCAGCGGGCCCAGGCGGCACGCAAGGGCGGTGGCCAGTCCGGCTACCTGTCGGCGAACCTGGACCAGGACCTCAGCGTGTACAACGACCTCGAGCGGTCGTTCGTCGAGATCCTCCAGACCGCTGACCCGGCGCGGTTCGACGCGTCGGACCTGATGCCAGCAGCCGTTGGGGCAGGCTCGTTCTGGACCGAGAGTACAAGCGCAGTCAACGGTGACAAGACCGTTGCGGAAGCATTCGCAGCGATCCAGGCATCCTGGCCCAGCCAGTAACACCGAACACATCTCGAGTCCTCGTGACTCGAACGTGACGAAGGGAGGGCCCGGAGCTGAAAGCTCCGGGCCCTCCTGCTAGTTTGGTCGCGAGCGAGAGCGAAAGAACGGTATGGACAGGGTCATCGCGACGATCGTCGGTGCCGCAGCGGCAGTCATCTTCTCGGCGATCGTGTTCATTGGGGCGAACAAGCTCTTCGATCTCGCACCCCGGAAGTGGACGGTATTCAGCACCATCGTCGGTGGTACCTCATCGTTGCTCGTCTTCGGGCTCCTATGGGGGAACCGGCTGATCGACCAGCCCGTGATCGTGACCCTGGTCGCCGTTGTGATCGGCGCAGGCGCGGGCTACGGGCTCTCTCGTGCCTCGGACCCGAACGTCCGGTTCGGTATAGGCCTCCTCGCCGGTGTCATCCTCGGAGCCCTCGCGGGTGCGTCGCTCACCGCTAGTGCGAGGCCGGCCAATGACCCGGTCGGGCTCATCGTCGCGCTCGTCGTGTTCGTGGCGATCGGCATCGGTCTGTGGACAGCACGGGGACGGCGCACCCAGATCCTCCGGCCTCTGCTCCTGTGGGGATCGATCGGGTGGACGGTGGGTGCGTTCCTCGTACCGTACCTCGGGAAGGGCACGCAGGCATGGGCGATCATCGCCGCCATCATCGCTGGTGGCGCCTTCGGCGGATGGATCGGGACGTTCCCGGTTCCCGACGCGCTGGCCCAGCGCAACATCGCCCTCGGTTCGCGGAAGTACATCTTCCTCGCACCGGCGCTCGGGTTCATCGTCATGACCCTCGTCGTCCCGCTGATCCGCACCGCGGTGTTGTCACTCCAGACGGGCTCACCGCGGAACCTGTCGTTCACGGGCTTGACGAACTACGGGAACATCTTCACGGACCCGAACATCATCAACGTCAGCAACTGGACCGACATGTTCACGAGTCGCCTGTTCTGGATCGGCGTCATCGTGCTCCTGATCGGTGTCGCGGTCGCACGGTACGGCGGACGTCAGACGGGCGAATCGCTCAGCCTGAACGGAGGGTCGCTCAGTGCGCTGTCATTCGGGGTGATCCTGGTGGGCTTCGCGCTCTTCACCGTGGTCCGGGGCACCATCGCGAACAACCTGTGGTGGATCTTCGGCGTGACCCTGTTCTCGACGGGTGCCGGCCTCGCCATCGCCGTCCTGTCCGACAGGAGCAAGGGGGAATCGATTGCGAAGTCCTTCATCTTCATGCCGATGGCGATCTCATTCGTCGGTGCGAGCATCATCTGGCGGTTCATGTACATCGCCAGGCCCCCGACGAGGGACCAGACGGGTGTCATCAACGCCATCTGGGTGAAGATCGGCGAGTGGAGCAACGACCCGACGGCGACGGCGATCATCGTGGTCATCCTCGCCCTGATCCTCGCCGGGATCGCCTACATCGGCTACGCCGGATCCAGGGTGAGGAACCTGGCGGTCGTGTCCGGCTCGATCGTCTCGGCAATACCTTTCGTGTGGTTGATCTACCGGTTCCTTGGACCCGGCCTTGGCGGCTACGTGGTCGCCGCCGACGGCACGATCGTGGCGGATCCGATCCTCTTCCTGACACAGTCCCCGTTCAACAACTTCTGGATGATCATCGTGTTGATCTGGATCCAGACCGGGTTCGCGATGGTCATCCTGTCGGCTGCGATCAAGGGCGTCCCGGCGGACCTCACCGAAGCGGCTGGGATCGACGGTGCGTCCGAGTCCCAGGTGTTCTGGCGGGTTACAGTGCCATCGATCGCCCCGACCATCGGGGTCGTGATCACCACGCTGATCGTGACCGTGCTGAAGGTCTTCGATATCCCGAAGGTGATGACGAACGGCAACTTCGACACGCAGGTGCTCGCAAACGAGATGTGGCAGCGCGCCTTCACCGAGCTGAACTTCGGCCTCGGCTCGGCCCTGGCGTTCTTGCTGTTCCTCGGCGTGCTGCCGGTGATGTGGCTCAATGTCCGACGAATGCAGCGGCAGAGGGGGGTGACGCGATGACAGCCGAGGCACCTACTCGCCAGGCAGGCACCGCATCGGGCGAAATGCGCCAGATGCGACCCCTCCAGGGACCGGTCGCATCGTTCCTCAGAGCCATCCCGACATGGGTCCTATGGTTCTTCGTCGTCGTGTGGACCGTCCCGACTCTCGGACTCCTCATCAACTCGTTCAGAACCCGTGACGCCCAGCGCGGCTCCGGGTGGTGGCTGTTCTGGCAGGACGGTGCGAGTGGATACGGGGGCCTGACACTCGCCAACTATCGCGATGTGCTCGGGTCGGAGGCCACGGGCGGCGTTGCGAACGGACTCCTGAACTCGATGGCGATCGCCGTGGTGGCAACGATCATCCCGATTGCCATTGCAGCGTTCGCAGCATACGCGTTCGCGTGGATCGACTTCAAGGGGCGTGAGTTCCTGTTCATCGCGACCGTTGCGCTGCTCGCTGTACCGACGCAGGTCTCCCTGATCCCGCTCCTGCAGATGTACGCGACGGGGGCACACCTGACGATCCCGATCATCGACAAGACCCTCACCGTCTTTCCCGACCTGGACCTTGCTGGCTCCATCCCAGCGGTGTGGCTGACCCACACGGGCTTTGCCCTGCCGTTCGCGATATTCCTGCTCCACAACTACATATCGGGGCTGCCGAGCGACCTGTTCGAGTCGGCGAGGATCGACGGGGCGGATCACTTCACGATCTTCCGCAAGAT
>CAZYGP010000042.1:0-12136 GCA_964647265.1 uncultured Acidimicrobiaceae bacterium
CAGGATCGCTCTCGACACAGCCGTGTCGAGGGGACCGTCGCCCGTGTTGCGACCCCGCAGTACGTCGAGCGTCGATGTCATCATCGGCAGGGTAGGCCGTACCGGTCCTGCTTCGGTGGTGCCGGTTACGGGTGATCCGTGCCATCCTTCGGTCGTGAAACGTTCACTCGCACTCACCGTCGTCCTCTGTGGCTTGATCCTCGGATCATGTGGCGAGGCCGGGCTGTTCGACGGCGTCGGGGACCGCACGCGCGGGATCGTCGCTGGGGACACGACCACCACGACGACCCTCGTCGCCGTGGCGGCGGGGGGAGAGGACGAAGGACTCGTGCGTGCCGCCGATGTCCTCTGGTTCAACGACGACATCGAACCGCAGTACACGGGTGAGCCTGCGGACGTCGTGGAGGCGGTGTGGGCGAGGCAGCTCGGCAGCCGCTTCGTTCAGTCCGCTCGCCGCGAGATCGCAAGCGCACTGCCTGCCCTCATGTTCCCGTCCCTCGTCCCGCAGCAGGTCCGTTGGGTGACGAGCCAGCTGGTCTACAACTCGACGACGGGGACGCTCGACAGCGAGACGTCGGCGGCCTTCGGCCTGTGGACCGAGGAACCCTATCGATCGACTTCAGCCCAGATCGGTGTTCTCCGTGTCGGGAGGGCGTCCGAGGATGTCGCAGCTGCACGCTCGGAGATCGTCCGCGTCGTCGTTCCCGAAGGTGTCAGTGTCGGTTGGACGGAATCGGGCCACCGGTACGAGCTGTTCTGTCGTTCCGAGGTTTCGGACGAGCTGTGCATCGAGACGGCAGAGTCGTCGGTCGCGCTTTCGGGCCTCGTTCCGCCGAGTCGCTGAACAGCAGGTAGCTGCTCCCTATCGTGCGGGGATGCATCCCGGGAACTTCGGCGCGTTCATGCGCCACGACGAGTCGCAATCACCCGACGTCGACAGGGTGCTGATCTCGAGGGTTCTCGGCTATGCGCGCCCGTACCGTCGCCAGCTTCTCTACGTCCTCGTGACGATCGTGGTCATCACGATCCTGTCCCTCGCCCCACCACTCCTGATGCGCACCCTCATCGACGAGGCGATCCCTTCCGAGGATCTGGCGCTGGTGACCTGGCTCGGCATTGCCATGGTCGCAGTACCCCTCATCAACGGTGTGGTTGGGGTGTATCAGCGGCGTGCGACGGCGCAGATGGGCGAAGGCATCATCTACGACCTGCGCAGGGAACTGTTCGACCATCTGCAGTCGATGTCACTCGGCTTCTTCACGAACACGAAGACCGGCGAGCTGATGTCGAGACTCAACTCCGACGTCGTCGGCGCGCAGCAGGCCGTTTCGAGTACCTTCGTCACACTGGTGTCGAACGTGTTCGCCGTCGTGGCGACGCTCTTCATCATGGTGAGGCTCGAGTGGCGCCTCACGTTGCTCGCAGTTTCGATCCTTCCCCTGTTCATCATCGCGTCCCGTCAGGTCGGCAAGCGCCTGCGCGTCGTCCGCCGAACCCAGATGGAGGCGAACGCCGATATGACGGGCATGATGCAGGAGACCCTGTCAGTGTCGGGTGCGCTGCTCGTCAAGCTGTTCGGGCGGGCGGCATACGAGTCCGGCCAGTTCAGCACCCGCGCCGTGAAGGTGCGCAATCTCGGGATCACCCAGGCGGTCATCGGCCGCTGGTTCTTCATGGCTCTCGGCCTCGTGTCTGCGCTCGGCACGGCGGTGACGTTCTGGCTGGGCGCCGTCATGGTGATCAACGGCACGATCACGATCGGAACGATCGTCGCCCTCAGCGCGTACCTCGCGGGCCTCTACGGTCCGCTTGCAGCGCTCGCGAACGCGCGGGTCGAGTTCACGACGTCCCTCGTCTCGTTCGAGCGGGTCTTCGAGGTGCTCGACCTCCCTGTCGACGTTCCAACTCCCGCCACGCCTGTGAGGCTCGAGAGGGTCGAGGGTCGGGTCTCATTCGACGGGGTCTGGTTCAGCTACGACACCACCCGGGATTCCGGTCTCGAGTCCGTACGGCGATTCGGGTGGGGCGACAGCGGTGTCGTTGATGAGGCGTCGGTGCGGCCGTCGTCCGGATGGGTGCTCGAGGACGTCAGTTTCACGATCGAGCCTGGGAGGACAGTGGCGTTGGTTGGTCCCTCGGGTGCCGGGAAGACAACGATCACATACCTCGTTCCTCGCCTGTACGACGCCTCACGGGGTGTCGTGAGCATCGACGGCGTCGATGTCCGCGACCTCGCACCGGAGAGCATCGCTCGCGCCGTGGGCGTCGTGACGCAGGACACCTACCTGTTTCACGACACGATCGAGGCGAATCTGCAGTACGCCGATCCGTCCGCGACGACCGATGAGATCCTCGCCGCCGCGGAGGCCGCCAACATCCTCGAGTTCATCCAGAAGCTCCCGGAGGGCCTCGCCACCAGGGTGGGGGAGCGCGGATATCGCCTGTCCGGTGGGGAGAAGCAGCGGATAGCGATCGCGCGTGTCATCCTCAAGAACCCGTCGATCCTCATCCTCGACGAGGCGACGTCCCACCTCGATGCCCGCTCGGAAGCCCTCGTTCAGGACGCCCTCGAGGGCGTCATGGCCGATCGAACCTCCCTCGTGATCGCGCACAGGCTCTCGACGGTCCTCAACGCCGACACCATCGTCGTCATCGACGGGGGTCGCGTGGTCGAGGCCGGTCCCCATGGTGACCTCGTCGCCTCCGGTGGCCTGTACTCACATCTCTTCGAGACCCAGTTCCGAGCGGCGACGGTTGTCCCGTGAGAGGAAGGCTTGTTCGCTGCGCGCATCGATTCGTGCCCGTTGCTGTGGCCGCTTCGGTTCTCGCCGGGGCTTGCAGCACTGCACCATCGCTCGAGGACTACATCGAATCGATGGAGCGATACACCGACACGTATGTCGATGAGTCCCAAGGGCTCTCGTTCGAGTACCAGAGCGCAGTCGAGGACGGCGTACGCCGGATCGTGGCCGAAGGTGGGCCAGATCCGACTGGGGAGGCCCTCACACTCGTCACGACGCAGACAGTGCAATACCTCGCCCTGTTGGGTGATGCCATGGATCGATATCACGCTGCGATCTCGCCCTTGGTCCCAACGTCGGAGGTCGTCGCCGATCACGATGCGTACGCCGCAGCCGTCGAGTTCGTCGTCTCATCGCTCGTCCCAACGAGGGCGGCGGTCGAATCGGCGACCTCGATCAGTGAGGTCCAGTTCGCGCTTGCGTCCTCGGGCTTCGCCGACGGGCAGCTGCGGTGGACCGCGACCTGCACCGCTCTCGAGCAGGTGGTTCGGGATCAGGGCCGTGGGATCGACCTGCGCTGCGTGTTGCCCGTGGTGGATCCGTGACCGGCCGACACGGCATGTGGGACGGCGAGATGGACGCCGTCGTCAACGTCCCCGTCAGTGGTGGCGAGAACGTGATGCTGCCCGTCATCCGAGCGATCGTACGCATGGAAGGCGATCCGACGACGATCATCGTCCAACGGAGGGACAACGCGTCGGAGGCCGTGCGCGGGTTGTTCGAGATTCCCGGTGGGCGGTGGAGGGCAGGAGAATCTCCTGTCGATGCCATCAGCCGCGAGGTGTTGGAGGAGACTGGTCTGACCGTCGTTCGTGTCCACGGCGTCAGCGAGGATACGATCGACGATCGCCGTACGATCGCATCGATTCGACCACTGGTGATCGTTGCCGGCGTTCTCGGAGCGTTTCCCGCTGTCCACATCGTGGTGCTGGCAGACGCGATCGGGGAACCACGATCGACACCAGGGGAGTCGTCCGATGTGCGCTGGTGGTCGATCGACGAGATCAGATCTGGCCTCGAAGGTCCGAGGGAGCTGTTCATCCCCTCATCGAGGGTGGCGCTGATCGCCTTCCTCACGTGGCACGATCAGGTGGGCGGGGGATCCCTCCACACTGACTGAACAGCAGGCGCGTGTCAGGTCGCCCCATCCACGACCGACGCGATGCCCGCGTCCATCGCGTCGATCTCCACGACGCCCAGCATCGGCTCACCGGTGCGCCCGACATCGTCGAGCTGCTCGAAGCTCTCTACGTTGCGCTTCGCCTGCGGAACCACCAGCACCGGTCGACCTGATTCGAGCATCACGCGGGCCGACACGCTCTCCCACGCTTCCCTATCGAAGATCTGCTTCGTGGTGCCGAGAAGGACGACATCCGCGCCGAGCTCCTCGGCAGCGGCGGAGATCGCCCTGGCCGGATCGGCACCTTCGAGGACCCGAACCTCGCATGGGATCCGCGCCTGCTCGAGTGCCCTCCGGAGTGGCTCCGTGAGCCGCTTCCCTCGCTCATCGAGATACTGTGCAGCGAGCACATCCTTGTCCGCGTGCGTGTCGTGGAGGGGATGCCATCCGTCGTCGAGGTCCTTGAGGAAGTCCCTGGGGACCTCGACCACCGTGACCAGCGTGACCGAGCCATTCCCGCCCATGAGGTGACGTGCGAATCCGACGACGGGTTCGGGACTGAGTGCGCCTGCGGTCGCCACCAGGACGTGCATGGCGATGAGCATAGGGACCTCGAGCGGATGGCGCGCAGGCCTCGACGTCGACGTGAGCGAAATGCCTCGCTCGATGCGTCAGACCTTCAGCGTCTTCGCGGGGGCGTCGTCGACGACGGACTTGAGGTTGGGGAAGCCCTCCTTCTCCCAATGATCGAAGGCCTCGTCGTTGGGGACGTCTCGCTCGCGTTCGGTCGCCATGTCCAGCCGGAACGCGAGGTAGTCGCAATAGGCCTGGTACGGGTCCCGTCCTGGAAGGAGATCCGTGATCCTGAGGATGAGCGGCTCGAACACCGATGCCCTCCATTGCATCGCGGCAACCGCCTTCCCGGTGGCTGATGACCGTCCGAACTTGGCCTCGTGATATGCGAGGTCTGTGAGGATCACGCGTGCCTGGTTCTCGGAGATGTCGATGCCGGTCATCTGGCGCAGTCGTTCGGAGTGGTACTGGCGTCCACCGACCTTGACCCTGATCTTGACGTTCGTACCGTTGTCGACAGGGATGAGGTCGATGTCCTCGACTGCGAACCCCAACCCATGCAGTCGGTCGATCCGCTGGCGGATACGGAAGTGGTCGCCTGCGGTCACGATGAGAGATGTCGTCAACTCGTGCCACAGGCTGTGGTACCGCTGGGATATCTCCTCGCCGAGGAACAGGTCCGCGTCGTCGAGGTCCGCGCCACGCTCGGCAGCGATGTCCGCCATCTCGCCAGCCACGTTCAGCTCCATGATCGCGAGATCCTCGAGACGTTGCCCGAGGGAGAGGTTCTCGTAGATGCGCGATGTCTCGGCATCGATCATCACAGCCTCGATCGACGACGCATCCCATCGATAGAGGATGTTCGAGAGTGAGCAGTCCCCCCAGTAGAAGCCAGCGAGGTGGAGCTCCACGAGCAGCCCGGCGAACGCGTCGAGCAGGGCGTCCCGGCGGTGTCCGAAGCCGATGCCCGAGAGCAGATCTCGGTATGGGAAGGCGTGCGACACGTACCGGGTGATCACGGCTGCCGCCCATTCGCGGTCCCTCGCCACCCATGGTCGCTCGACGTAGCCGGCCGCTCGCGCCGTGTGCCTCGTGACCTCCTCCATCTGGCGGAGGATGTCGAACTCGTGGCGCGCGAGGTGGGGAGGCAACTCCTTGATGACGTAGATGCCCTCGCGGTAGGCGACGAACACGACCTCGTGGCGGTGGATCCCCTCGGGCATCTCGACGAGGCGATTCGTCGTCCACTTGCTGATCGGCTGCGACCAATCCAGGTCCACGAAGTCGGGATCCTCCGAACGAGTGTGGATGTACGGCGTCTTCTTCATTGGTCGGCGTCCCCGAGGAGTGATCGGAGGTGCACGAGCCGCTCGGAGATCTCGGCGACCTCTGCCGCGTGCTCGGTCTCGATGCGCCGGTTGATGTCGTGCGAATATGCACCGGGATCCTGGATCGTACGGCCGAGGCGTCTCTCGGAGAATCCCTTCGTGATCCGCATCGCCGCGATCTCGGCCCTTCGACCCTCCAGCATTTCGATCTCGGTTCTCACGGATTCGGGATGTCGGAGGGCATCTGCGATGTCCCTCGCACGGAGGCGCAGCTTGGTGCGCTCGGTGATGAGTGTCTCAGCTCTTCGTGATCCCGGAGGGAGGTCCTCGATCTGCGCGGAGATTCGGGTGATCTCCTCGAGGAGGTCATCGATCAGGCTTGTCATGGCGTCCGCTGTCCCTCCCTCGCAACGCCCCGTACGGTAAACCCCTTGTAGCCGGCTGTGAAGCCGTGCTCGGTGAGCGTGGATGCAAGGCGATGGCCCGCGGCCTCTTCAGCATCGATTCGAGAGATCGACGACCTTCCATGGCGTCGTGCGAGCATCTCGATTCCGTAAGCGATGGCGTCGCCGTCGCCGAATGTGGCAACGGTCCGACCGGCGGGATCCATCCATGCGACGAGCGATCCATCGACCCACGCGATCGATGCGCCGGCGCGGCGCTCGGGCCTGCCATCTGTCGCGGGCCACGGAACCGATGCGCCGTAGGCGTTGGCGGGATCGGTCGAGGCGATCACCGTGTCAGGAACGCGGATTCCCATGCGAAGCCGCTCGATGGCGCCGGGGGTGGCGAATTGTGCGCCTCCCATGCCCTCGACGAAGTATCCACGCCGGACGCTCCCGATGTCCTCGAGGGAGGACAGGGCGCGATAGATGCCGGTGAAGCCGCCGGGGATTCCCTCGCCCACCACGGCGTCCCTGGTGACGATCCCGTGCCGATCGAGGAGCATGTGTGAGATCGCGACGGCTCGCTCTTCTGGCGAGGGTTCGACGAGCCGGAGGCGGCTCGTCAGGTACCACCGCCCAGAGCCGTGTGGAGGAGCGGCGACATGCGTGGGCCTACGTGGTCTGCGCTGTCTGCGTGACGTGAACGCCCGTAACGGGGCGAGCGAGTCGTTCGTCACATGGCGTGCCCACACGAGGTCCCACAGGGCGTCGGCGAGCTCCAAGGGGTCGCCTCCGCCCGTGGTCGCATAGATCTCGTCGAAGAAGCTCGCTCCATGGCGATCGAGGTGTTCCATGATCCCGGTGTGCATGGCGGTGTCGGGAGGATCCTCGACGGGTTCCGGTGCGAGGATGTGCGCGGTGGTCCGCGAGGCGATTGCGATCCGGCCGTCCCTCGGACCGACCGGCTCGATCCCGAACCAGACGACGTCCCCGGTTGCGAGGAGGTCGTCGATGCCGCGACTCCGTGATGCGTCGAGGGTGCGTGCAGCAAGGATGTCGGATTCGAGCACGCTTGCAGGGACGGGGGCCCCCGAGAGCCTCGCCACGACATCATGGAGGTCGAGTGCTTGGGCCGCACCGATGCCGTGCCACGACGGGAGGAACGACGAATACACGTCCGTCTCGACGGCTTCGACCTGGTGCCTGAGTGCCGCGAGCGAACGGCGCCGGAGGCGTCTGAGGACCTCGGTTGATACCCACTCCTGCTGCGTGCCGCCGGGCCGGTACGCACCGGGGCGCACTTTGTCCTCGCCGGCGAGCCGCGTGAGGATCTCCAACACGATCGCCTGGCCGAGTCCGGTTGCGGATGCGGCGTCCTCGAGGGTGAAGGGCCCGTGGGTTCGTGCGTATCGACCGACCACGTCGCCGAGGGGATCCTTGACAGGAGTGAGGAGATCGCTCGGAACACCACGCGGGGGCTGCATCCCGACCGAGTCCCTCATGCGCGCTACGTCCTCCGCCGCCAGCCACATCTCGGTATGGTCGAGGTTCACCCGATATGCCCTTCCGGATCCCGCGAGTTCATCGAGCCACGACTCTGCGTCCGACCGGTCGGCCAGACGTGCTCTGATATCGCTGACGCTGAGCGGCCCGAGGTCGCGGAGCATGTCCGCCAGACCATCCGTCGAGCGCACCCTGCGATCCTCGGAGAGATGTTGGAGGTCCGCCTCGACCTCATCGACGACGGAGGGGTCGAGCAAATCGCGGAACTCGGGTTCGCCGAGGAGCTCTGCGAGCAACGACCGATCGAGCATCAACGCTGTCGCCCTGCGCTCAGCAACGGGGGCGTCGTACTCGTACATGAACGATGCGACGAAGTCGAACATGAGCGATGAAGCGAACGGTGATGGTCCATCCGTGTCGACGTCGAGGATGCGGGTCGTCCGCCGCTGGATCTCCGTCAGCAACGAGATCAGCGCCGGCACGTCGAAGTGGTCCTGGAGCACCTCGCGATACGTCTCGAGCATCACGGGAAATGACCCGAACCCGCGAGTCACCTCGAGGAGGTTCGCCGCTTTGCGTCGTTGCAGCCACAGAGGGGTGCGCGTTCCCGGTCGCCGGCGGGGGAGGAGCAGCGCCCGTGCGGCGGACTCGCGGAACCTCGACGTGAACAGGGCCGTGTCACCGACCTCGTCGATCACCGCTTCCTCGGCCTCGGTGGGATCGATGTGGACGATGGCGGTGTCGGGTGGAGAGTCGACATCGGGGAATCGAAGGATGATGCCGTCGTCCGACCACAGGACGTCGACCGATCCTCCGGACTGCCGGCGGTACAGGGATCGGATCGCGAGCGCCCACGGAGCGTGCACCCTGCCGCCGAAAGGTGACAGCACGACGATCCGCCAGTCCCCGATTTCGTCGCGGAAACGTTCGACGACGATGGTCCGGTCCGTGGGAAGGGCACCCGTCGCGGACTTCTCGTCGCCGATGAAGGCGACCAAGTTGCGCGCTGCGAGGTCGTCGAGCCGGTACTCGGCGACGAGTCGAGCGCGCGCTTCGGCGGGCTCGAGCGCACCGATCGTGCGAGTGAAGGCTCCCACGGCGCGACCGAGCTCGACCGGTCGTCCTGGTGCGTCGCCATGCCAGAAGGGCATCTTCGCGGCAGGGGAGCCAGGCGCCGGGGTGACGACGACCCTGTCGTGGTCGATGTCCTGGATTCGCCAGGTCGTCGAACCGAGGATGAAGACGTCCCCGGGGCGGGACTCGTACACCATTTCCTCGTCGAGTTCACCCACCCTGCCGCCTTCGGGGAGGTGGACCGTGTACAGGCCGCGGTCGGGGATGGTTCCGGGGTTCGTCACGGCCAGGAGGCGGGCGCTCGATCGGGCGGTGACGGTTCCCGTCGAGCGGTCCCAATTGAGCCGTGGCCGCAGTTCGGCGAAGTCGTCGCTCGGGTAGCGGCCTGTGAGCATGTCGAGCACCGATTCGAATGTCGCCCGGGTGAGGTCCTGGAACGGCATCGCACGGCGAACGAGTGTGTGCGCTTCCTCGACGTCGAGATCGTCCATCACGGCCATCGCGACGAGCTGCTGTGCGAGCACGTCGATCGGGTTCCGTGGAACGGTTGTCTCCTCGATGGCTCCCGCATACATGCGCTCCACCACGACGGCAGTCTCGAGAAGGTCTCCGCGGTGTTTCGGGAACACCTTGGCGACGGAACGCTGTCCGATCGAGTGACCGGATCGTCCGACACGCTGGAGTCCGCGAGCCACCGAGGTCGGGGACTCGACGAGCACGACGAGGTCGACGGCCGCCATGTCGATTCCGAGCTCGAGCGTCGATGTGGCGACGACGGCGCGCAGGTCTCCCCGTTTCAGTCGATCCTCTATGTCGAGGCGCTTCTCCCGGGAAACCGATCCGTGGTGCGCCTGGACGAGTTCGTCGTCAGCGAGACGATTGATCTCGGCCGCGACGCGCTCGGCGAGGCCGCGGCTGTTGACGAACAGGATGGTGCTGCGGTGTTGCCTCACGAGTTCGAGGAGCCGTGGGTACATCGCTGGCCAGATCGACCGCGTGGCGGGGTCTGGGTCACCGGACGGGTCGTCGGCTGCTGGATTCGTCATGTCCGTGACAGGAACCACGATCTCGATGTCGAGTTCGCGATCGCGCGGGGCATCCACGATGTCGACGGGTCGCGGTGTCCAGCGGGTGCCATCGGACTCCCCGCCACCGAGGAAGGCTGCGATCGTCTCGAGTGGCCTCTGCGTGGCGGACAGCCCGATCCGCTGCGGTGGTGTGGGGCAGAGTGCTTCGAGGCGTTCGAGGCTCAAGGCGAGGTGCGCTCCGCGTTTGGTGCCGGCGATGGCGTGGACCTCGTCGATGATCACGGTGTCGATCGTCGCGAGGATCGTGCGTGCACGCGAGGTCAGCATCAGATAGAGGCTCTCGGGTGTCGTGATGAGGAGATCCGGGGGAGTGCGCAGCATCGCCTCGCGCTCCCTTGCGGGTGTATCCCCGGTTCGCATCCCCACGGTCACGGCGACGGTGCCGCCTCCCAGTCTCGATGCCTCCACGGCGATGCCTGCCAGCGGTGCCCTCAGGTTCCGGTCGATGTCATAGGCGAGGGCCTTGAGGGGGGAGACGTACAGCACACGGCACCGCTGCGTCGTCGCAGGGGTGGGGGAGGTCATCAACCTGTCGATCGACCACAGGAATGCGGCGAGCGTCTTTCCGGATCCCGTCGGAGCGTGGATCAGGGTGTGTCGACCGGATGCGATCGAGGCCCATCCCAGCGTCTGGGCATGAGTCGGTGCGTCGAACGCCGCCTTGAACCACGCCGACGTCGCAGGGGAGAAGAGGTCGAGGTTGGACACGCGTTCAGGCTACCGCGACCCCATGACGATTTCGGAGGGTTGATCCGCGACGCCGGTGCCTCGTGCTCCCAACAACCCTCAACCAATGGTTGAGGGTTCCGAGAACCCTTTTGACAAGGCCTTTGCGGTCCGATCCTCGACCTGGGATCGAGGTGGTCGGGAATGACAAAACCGACTTACGCAGCGACCTGTGGGTAAGAATCTCCCTGTGGTGCGAGGGTGCGTCCGAACGGCCCGCATCAACCCGCGATGGCGACGAAGGCGGCCGCGGCGGCGGGATCGATCGGGTTGGTGGAGATGCCGCCGATCTTGATCGACGTTCCGACGATGACGCCATGTGCGAGTTCGAGGGTCGCAGCGACGTTCGAGGCGCTCACCCCGGAGCCGACGTACACGGGGAGGTTGGACGCACGCGCGACGGTTGCGAGGTCGTCGGGGTCGGCGGCAGATCCGGTACCGGCACCGGATACGACGACGGCATCGGCACCGGCCCGCTCGACAAGATCGTGTGTGGCGTCGGTGAGTGAGAGACCCGCAGGCGGGGTTGCGTGCTTGACGAAGACGTCCGCCATGACGGCGACGTCCGGGCACACAGCCGCCCTCATGCGTGCAATCTCGGCCGCATTCCCGATGATGGGACCCTGATCGGTGTACATGGTTCCAGAGAGCACATTGATGCGAATGAACGACGCAGGCGTGGCGGCGGCGACGGCGAGGGCGCCGAGGCCATCGTTGCGCAGCACGTTCACCCCGACCGCGAGCCGTGACGCTTCGTACACGGCATTGACAGCCGTCGTGAGCGAGGCGATCGTGATCTTCGGTGCATCGTCGGCGAAGAACGGGGCATCGCCGAAGTTCTCGACCATCACGCCATCGAACCCCGCCTCGGCGAGGACCTCCGCGTCCGCCATCGCCGATGCCACGACCTCGTCGAGGTCACCCATGAATCCGGGGGATCCGGGGAGCGGACCGAGATGCACCATCCCGATGAGGCGGGGCAGCGCCATCTAGTAGGCCCTGGCGATGGTGAGGGCTCTCTCCGCATACTCGCCGACCGCCTTGAGCCCCGTGTCCTCGGCAGCAACCCGCCGCACGACCAACCTGCACCAGTCGCCCGCCATGCCCTTGATCACCTGGTCGGTGTCCTCCGGCCCGAATCGCCACGCGGCATACAGGGGGCCCATGACCTCGACCCGGATCCCGGAGGCGGGGAACTCCTCACCGGCCTGTTCGAAGGCGAACGGGAGGCTCTTCTGGCCGAGAGCAGCGATGTGGCGGAGCCGGGTCGTCTCGGCGAGGGGGTCGTCGTAGACCTCATCTCCGTCGGGAGGTTCGGGGAGCGGTGTCATGCGCCCGAGGATCGCTGCTTTGATATCGAGGCCGTGGGCCCATGTCTCCATGAGGCGAACCGTTGCGAACGATCGAGCGCTCATGTCGCCGTAGAACCACGGCACCCGGTCCGATGCGAGCATTCGGGACAACGCCTCGACGACGTCAGCGCGACCGAACCGCCACCACTCGATGATCTCCTGATGTCGGCGGCCGCGACCCTTCT
>CAZYGP010000043.1:0-12018 GCA_964647265.1 uncultured Acidimicrobiaceae bacterium
GCGTCGGGACTCCGGGAGCTCCTCGACACCATGGACGGCGCCCGTGAGATCATCGAGACGGCGCGTGGCCTCGAGGGGCTGAGACGCCAGGACTCGATCCACGCTGCTGCCGTGGTGATCTCCCCCCAGCCCCTGACGACGATCGTCCCCACCCAGCAGAAGGGAGAGGACGCCGAGATCGTCACCCAATACGAGATGCACGGTGTCGAGGCGCTTGGACTCCTCAAGATGGACTTCCTCGGACTCCGCAACCTCTCGACGATCGAGCGTTCCCTCGAGCTGATCGAGCGCAATACGGGCATTCGCCCGGACATCGATGGTGTTGCCCTCGACGACCCTGCCGTGTACGAGATGCTCCAGCGTGGCGACTCGGTTGGTGTGTTCCAGTTCGAGGGTGGGCCGATGCGTGCCCTCATGCGAAACCTCGGGCCCGACCGATTCGAGCACCTGATCGCCCTCAACGCGCTCTACCGACCCGGTGCCCTCGGCGCAGGCATGCACCTCGAATACGCAGATCGCAAGAACGGCAAGGCTGCCGTCGGGTACCTCCATCCCGACCTCGAGCCCGTCCTGTCCGACACCTACGGGATCATGGTCTACCAGGAGCAGGTGATGCAGACCGCCGAGCGGCTTGCCGGGTTCTCGATGGTCGACGCGGACAGCCTCCGGAAGGCGATGGGCAAGAAGATCCCTGCCCTGATGAAGGAGCAGCAGAACAAGTTCGTCGCAGGGTGCGTCGCGAACGGCTACGACGAACAGCTCGGTACCGACCTGTTCGGATTCATCGAGCACTTCGCCGGATACGGCTTCAACAAGAGCCACTCCGCGGCGTACGCACTCGTCGCGTACCAGACCGCATGGCTCAAGGCCCATTACCCCGCCGAGTACATGGCGGCCCTCCTCACCTCGGTCAAACGTGACAAGGACCGGACGGCCGCGTACCTGCACGAGTGCCGCATGATGGGGATCCCCGTGCGTGTTCCCGGCGTGAACGTCTCGGAGCGTGACTTCCTCGCCCATGACGGGCAGATCGTCTTCGGCCTCTCCGCCGTGCGCAACGTCGGCGAAGCGGTCACCGACCTCATCGTGGCTGAACGCCTCGAGAACGGACCGTACGAGGACTTCTTCGACTTCATCGACAGGGTGGACATCCAGGTCCTCAACAAGCGGACGATCGAGTCGATGATCAAGGCGGGTGCGTTCGACTCGCTCGGGTATTCACGACGCGGACTGCTCGAGGTCTCGACAACGATCGTCGATGGCACCCTCGATCGACGCCGTGCCGAGGAGGCAGGCCAGTACAGCCTGTTCGGGGGCTCCACGGCCACTGCTACCGCCGTTGGGACTTCGGTGCCCGAACACGAATGGGACAAGAAGGTCCGCCTGGCATTCGAGAAGGAGATGCTCGGCCTGTACGTGTCGGATCACCCTCTCCTCGGTGTCGAGAAGGCGCTCACGGGTATGACCGATACGGTGATTCCCGGGCTCTGGGATCGCGAGGACCACTCCCAGGCAACCATCGCAGGTGTCGTGGGTTCGGTGAATCGCCGATACACGCGTGCGGGCCAACCGATGGTGTACTTCGTCCTCGAGGACCTCCAGGGTTCCGTCGAAGCGGTGGCATTCCCGAAGACGGTCGCCGAGCACGGCCCCATGATCCGGGAGGACGCCGTTCTCGTCTTGCGCGGGAGGGTCGATCATCGCGGTGACGACGTGAAGTTCATCGTCCAGTCCGTGTCGGAGCCGGATCTCTCGAGCGATCGGAGCGTTCGCGTCAGGGTTCCGGCGTCGCGCCTTTCACCGACCGTCGTC
Organism: uncultured Acidimicrobiaceae bacterium; assembly: GCA_964647265.1. Lineage (GTDB taxonomy): Bacteria > Actinomycetota > Acidimicrobiia > Spongiisociales > UBA5794 > SZUA-442. The sequence continues at coordinate 1,813 of CAZYGP010000043.1, forward strand.
GGTAGGTTGAAGGACGTCCTGGCGAACCATCCCGGCACCGCCCCCGTGTACATCCACATGCACGGCGACACGGGAGAGAAGGTGTTGCGGGTTGGGCAGGAGCACCGCGTCGATCCACGATCGGCGCTCTTCGCCGAGCTCCAGGAGCTCTTCGGGCCATCAAGCGTGTTCTGAGGGCGACAGCGGGTCGCATGACGGTCAGGGCTCTGCGATGTGAGCCATCACGCCGCTCTCGGCGACCATGGCGGCAAGGTCCTCGACCGTGGTAGGGGGTGGCGATCGCCACGCGACGGTCGAGACAGGCACGTCATACAGGGCGGCGAGTTCGTCCACGGCATCCGACTGGCGACGTGCCTCCGATGCCCACGCTCGCAGGTTGGTCCTGACCGCGACCCGCAGGTCGGGGTCGTCGACTCCCCGCAACGGACGCTGGGCATCCTCGGTCCACGAACTTGGAAGGGCGCGATTGAACAGGATGATGGCAGGATCGATGCGGATGTCCCCGAGTTCCCTGAAGAAGCGATGTGTCTCGTTGAGAGGAGTCGGGTCGGCGGTCGTCGCGACGACCGTGGTCGCCGCGCGCAGGTACCGCTCGATGGTTCGGGAACGCGACGAAAGGGCGTCGTACATGGTGCGAAGGTCGAGCAGGAAGTCGGCGACGTCCGAGAGCATCGGTCCGCCGAGGATCGTGTCGGCGACTCGAAGCATCGGCTTCGCCGTGAACCGGTAGAGCAGGCTGCGTCCAGGGAGATGTGAGCCCGTGAGCCACTTGAGGAGCTTTCCCGAGACGAGGTCGCCCGTGGTCGCCGGCGCCCGGAAGAAGTCGATGCCCCCGCCTGAGGGAGGAGTGTCGACGACGATCACGTCGTACGATCGGGACTCGATGTACTCGGCCGTTCGCTCCCCGGCGGCGTACGCCTGGGCCGCAGGGAAACGGTCCGCGATCGCCCGGAAGTAGGGGTTGACGAGGAGCCGATCACCCACGTCCGGGTCCGCATAACGGTGGATGATCGCCTCCCAGCTTGCAGAGACGTCGAGCATCGCTGCCCACATGCCCTCGACCGTTGCGACGGGGGTCGGCTCGTCACCGAGCGTCGACACCCCAAGGGCGTCCGCCAGCCGTTTCGCGGGATCGATGGTGAGGACGAGCGTCTTGTGCCCGGTCCCTGCGAGTGCCACACCCATCGCGGCTGACAACGTCGTCTTGCCGACGCCGCCCGCGCCTGTCACGACGATGGTGCGGGTCATCGGGGATCCTCGAGGGCATCCGCGAGCTGAACGGCGACCTCGCCGGGTGTGAGCACGCCTCGCAGGAACGGCAGCTCGAGGTCGTGATCGATCTCACGCGCCCACTCGTCCTGCTCGAGCTCCATCGACACCTGGAGGGTCGCAGCGTCGCGTGCGGAGCCCGCGGGAAGATCATCGAGGTGTGACGCCGTGATCCCGCTCGCTTCGAGCCACCGGTTGAGGATGACCATGGGGGGCGGGCACACGCGATCGGCGAGCAGCACCCCGACCGACTCGACCGTTTCGCGCACGGGAAGCTCGGACGGTGTGGAGACGAATACGACCGTGGTCACGGACGGATCCTCGAGTGTCCTCGAGAGCCTGTCGGCCTGCCGCCTCACATTTCCGCCCGGCACGAGCTCGGCAATCGTCGCCGGTGCGCGCAGGTAGGACTGGAACTGCCCGAGCGATGGTGCGTCCACCACGACGGAGTCCCACACGCCGCGCCACACCTCGTAGACCGGCTTGCCGATGCTGATGATCTCCCTGACGCCGGGTGCCGTATCCGCCAGGACGGAGAGGGCTCCCGCGATCTGCCTCGTCGGTGCACCCTGGGGGACCCTCAGCTGGAGTTTGAGGTACTCGTCGAGTCCGGTCGCTCGGTCCATGACCATGGCGAAGAGTCCGGGCCTGGTCTCGACGGGGTGGTATCCGAGGTCGGCATGGCGCAGGTGTGCCGCGAGGCCCGTGCTCTGGCCCATGTCGATCGCAAGGACCCGCTGACCCCTTCGGGCGCGTTCGATTGCGATCGCTGCGGAGACGGCGGACTTCCCGGTTCCACCCTTGCCTGATACGAACACGAGATCGCATGTGGACATCACGCCGAGGCTAGTTCTCGTGGTCGGGGTGTCGGCCTACCCTTGGTCGACGCAGTCGGCTGGTGCAAGGAGACATCGTGGCGCAACTGGACATGGACGACTTCCTCAGGCGATTCGCCGAGCGAGCCGAGGCCGTCAAGGAGCGTGGCGTACCGCCGCTCGAGGGCCAGGCTCGCAAGGCGTTCATCGACTCGGCGGAGAAGGACTTCCTCGACTACTCGTTGATCGCATCCGCATCGTGGACCGTCGACGGGGGTGACCTCGTGCTCAGGATCCCGCTGTCAGGCTGACGGGTCGTCGATGCCGAGGCCTGCCCGTTTGGCGGCAGCCCTCCGCTCCGTCTCGATGCGGGCGAGGTCGTAGTCCTCGTGGTCCACGAAGTTCATTGCCCCCGCGATCCGTCGGTGGCCGGCAACGTCACGGATCTGGTCGTGCATCATCTGGCAGATCCTCCGATAGTCGGGGTGGCCACCCTGCTGGGTTCGCAGTTCGATCATGTGGAACGCCTCGCGCGCATTCAGGTTCATGGCGAAGCGGATGTTGAACGCGAACGGGATGGCATATTGCGCAACCGACCTCGACGTGCGCGATGAGAGCATCTCGTGGTACTGGCCGAGATCAGCCATGGCACCGTCCCATTCCGCTTCGGCGCCGACGTCGACGACCGACTGAGGTGTGATGTAGCCGTGATCGACGCTGAGGTCCTGCCATTCGATGGTGAGCATCCGGTGACGTTGGAGGTCGCGGAAGATCCCGTAATCGCACAGGACATCGAAGCGATAGAACGTCTGCTCCATTGCGCGCCCCGGTTTGTGCCGCCGATTCGTGCGGGTCCCGACGTACGCAGCGAAGATCTCATCGATCTCGGACTCCGTCATCGCAGCCACCAGACCTCGGATCCGGGTCTCGGGGAGGTTGGATGCGCCGTACAGGGCCGCTGCCGCGACCTTGCGCTCCCCGTCCCGGTCGAAGTCGACGAGTGTCACCGCGGGTGAGGATCCGGCATCGCAGGGCAGACCTGCAGCCAATGTCTCCATCGCGCGGCGATTCGCCGAGAGGTAGGCGGTCCATGTGCCCCCCCTGTCAGGGACGTCGACCCTCTTCATGAACGACGGAATCATCGTGCGCAGCTCGCGAAGCATCTCCGATCCGCACCACCGAACCTCGTCGAGGGGGTGGGCGGCCATGCGCAGGAGGAGCGACTCATAGGCCTGCCCGGAGGCGAACACGCCGACGTTCGACAAGGTCGCCGCTGGAAGGAGGCCCCGCGCATCGTCGCACGCCTTCGCCCGGATGGTCGACCTCCACACGAAGGCGGAATCGCCATCCTGACGGGGATGGAGTCCCTCGTAGTAGTCGACGAGCCTGCCGACGATTCCGCTGTAGGTCTCGAAGAGGCGATCCATCGTGGCCGTGTACCCGTCCGCGAGCCCCCCCGCTGCTACCTCCGTTGGGACCACGTATCGGAAGCGACCACCGAGGCGGGTGTCGTAGAAGATGTAGCGGGTCGACTGCTCGAGATACGACGCGAGCCTTCCCCACTCGAGCACCTTCGTGAGGATGTTCGACGCCTGTTCCACGGCGACGTGGGCCGCACCGAGCTGCGCGACGGAGTCGTCACCGTATTGGGTGAAGACCCTGTCATAGAGCTGTTCGGCGCGTTCGAGACCGACGGGGTCACCGCCGGAAGCCGTGCTTGCGATGTGGTCGATTCCGAGATCGGGGTCAGCGGCGAACTCATCGAGGAACAGGCGTCGTATCGACTTGTCCGACCTGCTGTAGCGCGCGAAGAGGGCACCTTTGACGACCTCAGGGAGGTTTCGTATGCCGAACACCGGACGATCGAGATTGGTGAAGTACGGTTCGAGGACCGCTCGCTCGACGTCGGAGAACGTCTCGATGTGGAAGGGCGGGGGAGTGGGTGTCACGTCCTGATCTCCTGGGTGAGGCACCGTACACCTGAGGGAGACCCTCTTCAATTCTTCCGCCTCGGTAGCCTCGAGCCGTGGCCTTCATCCGTTTCGCTCTCGGCGTTCTCATCGCGGTGACGGTCTTGGTCTTGGCGATCCCCGCCGTCGTGCTCGTCGACCTCGTGTCGGGCGGAACGGGCCTCGGGCTGTGCCCCGACGGCCTCGGGACGTGCACGACATCGATCTTCACGATCGCCGAGTTGACCGTGCTGCTCTCGATCGTCCTCGTCGTCCTCGGAGCCGGTATGGCACTGTGCGTTCGGCTGCTTCGTCGGGCCGGGTGACGCGGTACGCTCGCACCATGGCGCGATTCGACGATGACCAGCGCGAGGCTGTGATGCCGCTGCGCGACCGGCTCCCTGACTACGGGGCCGTGTTCGGAGTGGGGCTCGCAGCATGCGTCGGCGTCGGGTTGGTCGTGTGGATCATCTCGAGCGTGTCGCTCACTTCCTCCATCGGATACACGGTGATCCTCTACGGCGTGGTGCTCATGCTCGCAGGCGGCGCGAGCGGTGGTGGGTACACCAACCTCGGCATGGGGGCAGTCGGCTCGATGTTCGGATCTCGTCGCACTGACGAACCCCACGAGAACCTCGGTCGAACATGGTCGGGAGGAGGCCGCCTCGACCCCGCTGAACGCCTCGAACGGGGCCTTCGCCCCGAGGCGAATCCGCGAGCTTTCTGGCAGGTCATCGGTGGGCTCGCATACCTGGGAATCGGCCTCGCCGTGGTGGTGATCGGCTCCTAGTCGAACATCGCTGCGGTGTGCTCGGGGGCGACCACGAACAGGCCACTCGACGTTGCCACCGTCGTGTCGGCTCCCTCCATCCGGGCGTCCACCATCAGGCGTCGGCCCCGACGTTCGCGAACGACACCGTGGACGGTGTAGCGGGCGTTCGCAGGAGCCGGTGCTCGATACCGGATCTCGAGCCGCGCGGTGAACACGAGGACCCCCTCGGTCAACATCACGGACCATGCTGAGGCCTCATCGAGTGCGGTCGCGACGACGCCACCGTGGAGGATGGATGCGAAGCCTTCGTACTCGGGCCTGGGATCGAATGTGGCGCTCACCCCGTCACCCTCGACGACGAAGTCGTCGAGGTGGAGTCCGATGGGGTTGCCTACCCCGCACCCGAAGCATCGATCGTAACGGGCGCGCATGGCTGCGATCCGGTCCGGTGGTGCCGTCACGCGCTGCCCTCGCCGCCCACCGCCATGTGTCGAGCGGGTGAGCCGTCACGGGCTCGATCGGTCGCGAGGCGCACTTCATCACGGTCCACCGGTCCACGGTACCATCGCCCGCCATGGCGCCACCGCACACCGAGGAGCCGTCCTCGCAGGCCAAACGCAACGCACGCGTCATCCTCAGGAGACTCCGGACGATGTATCCCGAGATGCACACCGCCCTCGAGTACGAGGACCCGTGGCAGCTCCTCGTCGCCACGGTCCTGTCCGCACAGACCACGGACGAGAACGTGAATCGGGTGGCGCCCGTCCTCTTCGACCGCTATCGGACACCCGAGGACCTCGCATCGGCCGATCCCGAGGAGGTCGAGCGCATCATCTACTCGACCGGCTTCTATCGGCAGAAGACGAAGAGCGTGATCGCGCTCGCTGCGGACATCGTCGAGTCCCACGACGGTCAGGTTCCGAGGGAACTCGAGGCGCTCACGCAGCTGCGCGGCGTCGGTCGCAAGACCGCATCCGTCGTGATCGCCGAGGTGTGGGGCGATCCCGCCATCGCAGTCGATACCCACGTCAAGCGGGTCACCAACCGGCTCGGAATCACCCACTCATCTGACCCGGCGAGGATCGAGCGTGAGCTCATGGGCCTGTACCCGAAGAAGGACTGGGCAGGTGTATCGATGCGATTCATCCAGTTCGGCCGCGACGTGTGCGATGCACGGTCACCGCGCTGTTGGGAGTGCCCGCTCTCGGATCGGTGCCGATACGAACCGAAGGCGACTCCACCGGTGTGAGCCCGTCCCTCCCGAACGCGTTTCGCCGCAACCCCAGGGATCGGGTGATCGCTGCGCTTGCGATCCCCGCGCTCGGGACCCTTGCGATGGACCCGCTGGTCTCGATCGTCGACACAGCCTGGGTTGCGAGACTCGGCACGGAAGCACTCGCAGCCCTCGCGATCGCATCGGCCGTCTTCGTCGCCGTGTTCTCGATCTTCAATTTCGTCCACATGTCGATCACCCCACTCGTGGCCGGCGAGGTCGGTGCTGGTCGGATTGATCGTGCGGGCGCCGTCTCGAAGGGCGCACTCGGTGTCTCGTTCACCATCGGGCTCGTCGTGGCACTCGTCGCGATCGCTTCGGTGGACGCGATCGTCGGGCTGTTCGGAGCAGCGCCGGACGTTGCGAAGCTCGCATCGGACTACCTCCGGATCCGCTTCGTCGCACTTCCCATGATGCTCGTCGCGATGGCGGGTCATGGGATCTTCCGCGGTCACTCGGACACGAGGACACCCCTGTGGGTTGCGTTGGGCATGAACGTCGTGAACCTCGTCCTCGATCCGTTGTTGATATTCACGTTCGGGTTCGGAGTGGCGGGTGCAGCATGGGCGACCGTCGCAGCACAGACGATCGCGGCCGTGTGGTTCCTCGTGCTCATTCTCGGGACGCAGCGCGAACGGCTCGGAACAGCGGCCCCGGTCGCGAACCGCGGATCGCTCGGTATCGGTCGGATCCTCGATGCGGGCTGGCCGATGATGGTTCGGAGCGCTGCGCTGCTCGCGGCAATCACGGCAGCGACCGTCGCCGCGTCCCGCATCGGCACAGCTCAGGTCGCCGCCCATCAGGTCGCGATCCAGGTCTGGCTCTTCCTGTCGTTCGTGCTCGACTCGTTCGCCGTGGCTGCGCAGGCGATGGTCGGAACCGACCTCGGTTCAGGGTCCGTGGCGGCGGCGCGCGCGATCGCGAACCGGCTGCTCTTCCTTGGATTCGTCGCGGGCGTCGCCCTCTCCGTTGGGCTCGCACTCACGGCAGGTCTCGTACCCGTGCTCTTCGCCGTCGACGATGCGGTGGGATCCGAGCTGGCCTCGATCTATCCGTTCGTCATCCTCCTGCAGCCGCTCACAGCGCTCGTCTACGTGTGGGACGGCATAGCGATCGGAGCGAGCGCGTTCAGGTACCTCGCTGCGTCGATGGTCGTCGCGGGAGTCGTGACGATCGTGGCGCTCGCGGCCCTCGGAGACACGCTCGTGGGCGTGTGGTTCGCGATCACCCTCCTCAGCCTGACCCGATTGGCGGCGTTCGGGGTGTGGCACCCCGGGTGGCCGAAGGGCGGCGTACCAGGTCCATCCCGCGAGTCTCGGGCAGCCTGAGCACCAGGAGCATCGAAACGACGAGGCCCGCACCGAGGCTCGACACGGTCACAGCGAGACCGATCCTGTCGATGAACCACGCACCGAGGCCGAATCCGGCGATGCTGCCGACGATCGCAGCATTCGTGACCCACGCGTTCGCTGTGGCGCGGACCCTGGTCGGGAAGAGCTCCGATCGGTGAGCCCCGAACGAGGGGGTCAGCATCGTGGCTCCGAGCGTGGCCAGGAAGATCGAGGCAGCGAGGAACCACCCTGAATCGAGCGAGTAGAAGCCGACGCCGCCTACGAGCCCGATCGCCAGTGCCGCTACGGACGTCGGGCGGCGACCGTACCGATCAGCGGCCCTGCCACCGACGAGCAATCCGATGGCCCCGACCCCGGAGAACACGATGAGGAGGAATCGGGCGGCACCGGTGTCCCAATCGAGGTCGTTGATCAATCGTTCGAGGACGAAGTCGAACGCCGGGGACGAGAAGGCAGCAACGAAGAAGGAGATCCCTGCGAGCGGCCAGAAGTGCCTGGACAGGCCCATGCCGAGCGCCTTGGGGAACGAGATCCGGGGTGCCCGCACGAAGGCGCGGCTCTCGGGCAGGAACCGCGAGAGCATCGGGAGGAACAGCAGGCCGAGGGCTGCCAACCCGAACAGGACCCGCCACGCGTTGTCGTTCCGCTCTGCGATGGGCAACAGGATGAGACCGAGCCCGACTCCCATGGAGCCGGCGAGCCCGAGGACGCCGATGCCGAGTGCGCGGACGCCGGGCTGGAGTTCCTCGGCGATCAGGACGAGCGTCAGGGCAGCCAACGCAACGAGGGCGAGCCGGACGATGGCCTGCGAAACGGCGTATGCAGGCACCGATGGGATGAGTGCCGTCGCGAGGCTTCCGAGGAGCAGGAGCGCGAACGCCGCCAGGATCGGTCGCTTGCGACCGTGGGAGTCGGCGGACATCGCGAAGAGCACGCCGAGCAACGACACTGCCCTGACGATGGCGAAGACGGCACTCATCTGCCCCTCGGTGAGATCGAGCGCGGTCCGGGCGAACGGGAGGGTATGGGGCATCTGGCTTCCCGCATAGCCGGCTACGAATCCCATGATCGATGTGAGGAACAGGATGCGCCTGTCCCCGCTCGAGAACTCGTTCAACTGTCGAGTTGAGTTCGGGAGCCCCATCGTGCCTTCGTCGACGACGCGGACGAGGTTAGTGGCGTTCACCCCCGGGGCAGCATCACCCACAAGCGGTCCCCGGGTCATGTCCCTGGCATCATTGCGATTGTATGAAGCGGGAACATCCGCGCTCCCCATACCGTTGACCATCCGAGATCCCGACAAGGACCACCATGGAAGTGTCACTCCTCGCAGCAGTCTTCGCCGGAGCGGCGTCCTTCCTCTCACCGTGTGTCCTGCCCCTCCTTCCGGGGTATGTGTCCCTGATGTCGGGCTACGACATGGCAGAGCTTGCCGAGGGCAACGTGTCCACGGGCAGGGTCGTCGGAAGGACCGCGCTGTTCGTCGGGGGCTTCAGCGCCGTATTCATCGCCCTCGGGGCGACGGCGACGTCCCTCTCAGGACTCCTCAACCAGTCGATCTTCACCACGATCGCCGGATGGCTCATCGTCGCCATGGGATTGTTCATCGCCACGACTGCGGTGTGGACACCCGCATGGCTCCTTCCCGCGATGAAGGATCGTCGGATCGAGTCGTCGGGTGCGCGGAGGCTCGGCCTGTTCGGGCCGCCCGTGATGGGGGCGGCGTTCGCGTTCGGTTGGACGCCGTGCATCGGGCCATTCCTGGCGACTGCGCTGCTGCTCGGCGCAAACAGCGGCACCGTCACCGACGGCATGATCGTCCTCGCGTTCTACAGCCTCGGCCTCGGAATCCCGTTCCTGCTCACCTCGCTTCTCCTGGCGAAAGCCTTCTCGGCGTTCGCTTGGGTCAAGCGATACCTCACCCAGATCACGGTCGCCTCCGGCCTGATGCTCGCGTTCTTCGGGGTGCTGCTGATCACCGGACGAATCACCGACCTGTCGGCATGGTTCTCGGACCTGCTGATCCGCATCGGCCTCGAGAACCTCGCCGAGATCTGATCCCGCTCGAGCCCGGTACCCTCGCCATCCATGCGACCGACGCTCAGCCTCGACGAGTTCCTGCTGCTCGCTCGCGACCACTCGATCGTTCCGATCGGCGTGGAGATCATGGCTGACTCGCTGACACCGGTCTCGGTGTATCGAGCACTCGCCGGTGGGGGTGACGGCTTCCTCCTCGAGTCGGTCGAGGGGGGCGAGCGGTGGGGTCGCTGGTCGTTCATCGGATGGCACCCTGCCTTCACGATCACGACGATGGGCGGCGTCACATCGATCGACGATCCCGCCGTGGCCGTGCCGGAGGGAGACCCGCTCGACGTGCTCGCCGCGATCACGGACCGCTACACCGTGCCCGACAACGGGGCGCTCGGCTTCCCAGCAGAGGTTCCACCCCTCCACAGCGGGGCAGTGGGCTTCCTTTCCTATGACATCGTGCGCCACATCGAACGTCTGGACAACCAGCCTCCCGACGACCGCGGCCTTCCTGAGATGGTGTGGCACATGGTCGGGAGCCTCGCCGTGTTCGATCGCATGCGCGACTCGATCCTCGTGATCGTCAACGTCTTCGTCGGGGACGAGCCGTCCGCCCAGTACGCGGCGGCCCTCGACGCCATTGCCTCGACCATCGAGACCCTGTCGACCCCTTCGACCATCCAGACGCAGGAACGCCCGAGGTTCGACGACGTGCCGGACTCGACGAGCAACATGACGAGGGCGGACT
>CAZYGP010000044.1:0-11923 GCA_964647265.1 uncultured Acidimicrobiaceae bacterium
TCCACGAACCCGACGATCGCGGTGAGGGGCGTGCGGAGTTCGTGGGAGATCGTCGAGACCAGATCGTTTCGCTGCTGCTCGATCTGCGCGCGGCTTTCGAGGATTGCCACCCCTTGACGGGCGATCACCAGGAGGCCGACCACGATCGTCGCTCCAAGCAGGACAGGTTCGACGTCTGCGCCGCCACCGACCAGGGTGTGCACGAGGAACACGACGAGCATGCCTACCGCTGGGACGTACGGTGCGACCTGTGTCCACAGGGGCGCGTTTCGATCCGCGTACTCACGCCCTCCGGTTGGGGTTCCTACGAGCGATGCCGAAATGAAGAACGCAGCCACGGCCACGAGGTTGATGATGTAGAGGGGATGGGCCTCCGCAAATGAGTTCGCGTGAACCGAAGTGAAGAAGGCGATGTCGGCGAGAACCTGGGCCAGGATGCCCACCGAGAAGATCGTGAGCCGGATGTCGAAGCGATGCGCAGACCTTCGGAGCAGGACGGACATCGCAATTGTGATGATGAGCAGATCGAGGAACGGATACACCGCACCGATGACCCTTGTGGCCATGGACGTGTCCGCAAGGTCCACCATCAGGTCCGCCAACACGAACACCCACATCAGCGCCGCGATCGAAACGGCACCGATCACGCCGTCGAGCACCATTCGCCATCTCTGCATCGGAGGACCCTGCGTATGAGGGAGGGAGGCGAATCCGGCGATGACGAAGGCATAGGTCGTGAAGAAGAAGACATCGGTCCAGCCGAACGCGAGAGCGTCACCGGCGACCATGAACACGACACCGACCGTGAGCACGCCGATCGCTGCGATGACCATCCCGACACCGATGAGGGACCAGCCGATCCTCTCTCGGCCCGTGATACCACGCGATCGGGTGATGAACAGAACACCGGACAGGGTCGCCCCGACGAGGACACCGAGGGCGCCCGCCACGTCCGCGGCATCGTCACTGCCGACGACGGTGACGACCGCGCACGCCGTGATGAAGGTGAGCACGCCATATGCGGCCGGTCCGAGCCGTATGTCGGATCGCTCGAGCGACGTTGCAACGCGCGGGAACAGGGCCATTCTCCGGTTATCGGCGCCCGAGCGGGCAAGGTGAAGTCAGTTGATCACAGCTCGATGTACCACTCGAGCGGTACGACGAGACCCTCGATGTTCGTCGCGAGCGCGTCCATGAAGGCGGCGATGTCGTCGAACGTCTGGAACGTCGTCGTTGTGAAGCGGATGCCGTCCATTCCCATCGGGACCGCGGGAAAGCCCGAGAGGTTGACGTAGTAGCCGTCGCGCATCATCCGGCGCGCCAGTTCTATCGCCCTGTCGAGCTTGCCCACCCTCACGAACCAGAGGGGCGTCCGTTCGAGGGACAGCATTGGCAGACCGTCGTGTGCAGCGCGCTGGCGCACGTAGTCGATCCTATCGAGGAGGTCTGCTTCTCTTTCGTCCCTCTCGGGAGACAGGTGGATGTCAGCTGCGGCGACGGCGGCACCCAGCTCTGCGGGGTGGAGGGGACCTGAGAAGGTGAACGTCGCACCCGCGAGGAGCACGCGGTCGGCCATCCAGTTCTCGGGGAACACGACGACGGACCCACCCGCGCCCCAGGACTTCGCGAGGGAGCCGATCACGATCATGCGCTCATGGAGTGGGGCCTCGGTGAGGACGTGCCCGATCCCGTTGACGCCGCGCCACCCCACGCCGTGTGCGTCATCGAAGTAGACGTGCAGGTTCTCGAACTCGCTGAGGAGGTCGACGATCGCCGCGACGGGCGCTGTGTCGCCGAACATCGAGTAGACACCATCCGCCAGGTACCAGACGTTGCGATGCCCACTGGCGGAGCGTTCGAGGGTCGAGCGCAGGGCGTCGACGTCGTTGTGCGGCACCCCGACGACATTGGCTCCAAGGCCGGCCAGCAGTTGGGATGTGATCTGGACCGACGCATGGACCTGATGGTCCTGGAGCACGAGGTCACCAGGACCGACCAGGACGGGGAGCACGGACAGGTGGCCGAGGGTCGTGGTCGTCGGAACGAGGATTCGACCACCGAAGATCTTGTGGAGGCGATCCTCGAGGTCCGAGTACAGATCGACGGAGGTGTATGCGGCCGACGATGAGAAGACGGGTCCGAAGCGGTCGACGGCCGCCTTGGCACCAGCCTTCAGACGGTCATCGGTGTTCAATCCGAGGTATGCGCAGGACCCGAAGTTGAGGAGCTCACGACCGCGAACAGTGATCGTTCGGCCCGTCGTGGACTGGTCCTGGACCCGAAGCCGGATCAACCCGCCATCGATCGCCAGGTCCATCCTCTCCTGGACGAGGCGGATCGCATGCTCTCGCTTCTGTGCGGCATCGGTGCCCACGTGTGCCTCCTGGGCGTCCGCTCGACGGTCCGTCCCGGAACCGATCGGACAGCCGACGATAGTGCCGGCCCACCCGGCAAATGTGGATCTGAAGGATCCCCAGTCGAGCCCTCGTCCCGTCCGAGGAGCGGACAGACGGGTTCAGATTCCTGCGAGGGGATGCGGTTCGTCACCTTCGAGCGGGGGAGTTCCGCAGAACTGGCATGCTGGGAGGTCCCCGGGAACCATCGCACCGCACCGCCTGCACTCCGAGGCTCGTACGGTCCGGCGCCCATCGGTCACACCGTCGGCCGCGTCGATCTGCTCGATCCGTTCCCGGAGCTGGTCGTCGGTGAGGCCGCTCTCCTCGAGCAGCGACCAGATCGCGTCGACGACGAGGATCAGACGGTCCACGCGGTCGTGGACGTCGAGCAACTCGACCTTCGATACGCCGCCGGAACCGGCAGCCGACGACGCGATGCGTGCCGACTGGCGTCCGTGCTGGCCGAGGATGTATCCGGTGAGAAACGTGAGTCCCATGGGGAAGGGATCGACACGGTCACCGCATCGCTTGACGGTTCTCTACGCGGGACGAGGAGGCCCTCCACGGGCCCCCTCGTCTCGTATCGGTGGCCAGACGGCCGCCTTGCTCAGCTCGGGAATGCCGCTTCGTACACCGCGAGGAGCTCGGGCGTGCGAGGACCCGAGAACCCGCAGTAGTTGACGGTTCCGTCGTATGCCGAGATGAGGAACCCCTCCCCGACCACGAACGGGACACCTCCGATCAGTGCCTCCAGGCCGGCAGGGGCGGTCACCGTGACCACGGTCGCTTCGCCGTCGGTGAACCACTGGTCGACATCGAGCGTCACGATCTCCCCGTCGATGGCGGTCACGGTTCCGGCGAACGCCACGGGGGCGTCCTTGAGGATGTCCGCGCTCACCGGCATGCAACTCGCAAGGGTGTCCTCCGCACCTGCGGAGAGGGCAAGCGTGATGTCCGGGGCAGGTTCCGGACCCCCGCGCAGGGCGAGTACCCCACCGGCCGTCGCGGCGACGAGGACGAAGGCCGCTGCCGCGGCGAACCAGACGGCCCGCAGGTCGCGGCGGTCGCTCTTCGGTGTGTCGGTGGCGGGCTTTGCCTCGGTTTCGTGAGTGGGTGTTGACATGATCGCCTCCAGGCGATCCCGTGCCGAGTCGCTCGATACGGGTTCGGTGCTCAGGCCATCTCGCATCGGATCGATCCGCTTGAGTGCGAATCTCAGTTCATCTGTCATTGCCGACGCTCCTTGGCGGTCTCATCACGGTTGTGTCCGGATGACGCCGCGCTCTGTCGTTCCATTTCCCGGGAGAGATTCTGCTTGGCGCGCTGGAGGCGAAGGCTGACCGCGTTCGCTGTCGTATCGAGGACCGCGGCGATCTCGCGGGGCTCGAGCTCTTCCCATGCCCACAGCTCGAGCACCTCCCTATCGGAGTCGTTGAGGCGCCCGAGCGCGACCCGGAGGTCGTCGAACTCGAGGGGATCGGAGGGATCTCCGACGGAGGGAGGCGGGGGCTCGGAGGCGAGTCTGTCAGCGAGACGGAGCCTGCGACCCGCCGCCCTGCGCCTGTTGGCGAGCGCGCGCTTGGCGACACCGTAGCACCATGGCAGGACGGCTTCGGACGGTACATCGTCGATCCGACGCCAGATCGTCAGGAGCGCATCGCCAAACGCCTCCTCGGCATCGTCGATAGGCGCGCGTCGACGCAAGTACCGCTGCAGGGGCTCGTACACCTCGCCTGCGACGGCCTCGAAGCGGATCCGCCTCTCGATGTCCGTGCTCACACGTGTCTTCTGTCCGGACGACCCGCGATTCTGTCGGGGCTTGTGTCGCCCGATTGCAGGAGACCCACGAATCCATCCGGCCCCGGCGGGGGCGTGGGTCGCCCACCGGGGCCGGATGGTCTCCTCGTGGTCAGGTCACTCGTCGGCGCGACCGGTCCGAGCATCCACGTCGCGGATACCGAACCCGATGAGGACGAACAGGATGCCGATCAGGATCGCCATCCCTGCAACACCGAACGCTACGACGGATGTGAACAGCGAAGCCTGAAGGAAGGCGGCGCTCTGCGCCACTGCTCGCAGGGGATCCTCGCGATCCAGCTCCGCGTAGGTCTTGCCGCCGGTTGCCTCGAGGGCGTGCTTCTCGATCACCTTCGCCTCGCAGTAGGCGCTCAACGGCCCATTGACGTCGTTGCCCGCAAGGCAGCTCGCGTCCTCCGAAACAGTGATGTTCTGATCACCGAGCGTCTGACTGACGACTACCCACGTCCCGGCGCCACCGATGATGAGGATCACCCCGATGACAATCGCAGCGATCCAGGATGCCTGTCGCATGCATGCTCCCCTCTCGTCGGATGAGCCCGATGTTACGCCCTCGAGGGGATGGTGAGTGTTCCCCGCACCGTGGTGCGATGGGGTCGGTGTGGGACGAGCCGGGCCGAGGGGTCACTGCCCTACCCTCCTCCCATTGGAGGTGACCGATGGACGCCAGACCTATCTTGACCCACGATGAGGCCCTCACCGTTCTCGATGCGGTGCGTGAGGAACTCGATCGGCGCGGCGCCGGGGCCGCGGTTGCCGTGTGCGACGACCACGGGGAGCTCGTGGCCTTCCTGAGAACGGACGGATGCCGGCTGCCATCCATCACGATCGCGATGAACAAGGCGTACACCGCCGCACGCGAGCAGGTCCCCTCCAAGGAGGTGGGCGATGCCTCGAGGGATCAGGGGTTCCCGATGACGAACTTCGGAGAGCTTCGGTACGTGTCGTGGGGAGGAGGGGTTCCGCTCATGGCTTCCGGGACCGTGGTGGGTGCCGTCGGGGTATCGGGACTACCAGAGCAGGAGGACATCGAACTCGCCGACCTCGGACGTGCTGCGTTCGAGTCGACCCACGGGTCTCCTACCACCGCCGAACGTGCCCCCCGCTGATCGGTTGGACGGGGTCAGCTGAGGGGAACGACCTCGTATCGCTCACCATCGGCCAGGAGCATGACCCGCTCGTCGCGGGGGCACTGCGTCCTCACACTGCGGCGTGCTTCACCAGGTAGTTCGCGGCGCCGTCGATCGTCAGGAACTCGGAGGCATCGCGTTGGGGGATGTCGACCGCGGTCACCTCGCTGATGCCGATGAGCCAGTTGAGGAAGTCCATCGAATCGAGATCGAGCTGCTCGGAGAGGTCGACACCGTCATCGACGGTTGCAGGGTCGATCTCGGGCGCGATGCCGGCGAGGACGTCGAATATCACGCGGCGTGCTTCATCAGTCGTCATAGTTTCTCGGGCTCCTGGAGTAGTCGGTCGATTGCGAGGAGGAGGAGACCCCCCGTGTGGCCGTCGGTGACCCTGTGGTCCGCGGCGAGGGACGCCTGCATGACGGGGTGAACCACCACGGCGCCATCGACTGCCACGGGCTCCTCCGTGATGCGTCCGAATCCCACGATGGACACCTGGGGCGGGATGATCACGGGAAGGACCGATGCCACCCCGCGGTCACCGAGATTGGTCACCGTCGAGGTGGGGTCCGTCATCTCTGACCCCTTGAGTCGTCCCGCCCTGGCGCGAGCGACGAGATCCGACAGTGCGGACATCATCTGATCCAGATCGAGGGTGCTCGCATCGTGGATCGCCGGTGCGACGAGCCCGCCGCCTCGCAAGGACACCGCAACCCCGAGGTGCACGGAACTGCTCGAAACGAACGCTCCGTCGATCCAATGGCCGTTGAGGTCGGGATACTCACCGAGCGCGAGCGCCGTCGCCTTGATGAGAAGTGCCGCAGGGAGGATCCTCTTCGTGATGGGGCGATCCTCGTTCGCCTGATCGACCCAGGCCATCGAAGCCGCCATGTCGATACGGTGGCCGAGGTAGTAGTGGGGGATCTCGCGCTTGGACCGTTCCATCGACCTCGCGATGGCTCGCCGCATGGCCTTGACCTTTTCGACCGGATCGGATGGGCTCGGCTCGGGAAGCACCTCTCGTGGTCCCCCGACGTCGGCTGCGACGATGAGCCCATCCGAGCGGGTCGCGGCGAATGCTCTCGGATCGAGCCCTGCCTCGGTCGCCAGCTTCCTCGCACGGGGGGACATCCTGGGACGATGGCTCCGGGGTACCTCCCGTTCGATGGCCGGCAGGGGCGCGGTCGATGCCCTGCGGACGTCGTCTCGGGTGACGACACCCTCCGGACCGCTCGCTGCGACATCGGCAAGGTCGACACCGAGCTGATGGGCGAGATGCCTGACGGGTGGCATGGTGTGGGGAGCCGGTCCACGGTCCGCTTCACGGCCCGGGGTGCCTGACTCGGGGAGTGCTCCAGATGGATGTTCCTCGACATGCGTCTCGATCCCGGTCGTGGTCGCTTCGGGGGAACCGTTGCCAGAGCCGCTCACCTCACCAGGGGATCTCAGCCGTGCGATCGGCGTTCCGACTCGAAGGCGCGATCCGCTCGGCTCGACGAGCAGCTCGTCGATGATCGCGTCCTCCCACACCTCGACCTCGATGATCCCCTTGTCGGTCTCGACCTCGGCGATGACCTGGCCGCGGGTGACTGCGTCACCCGGTGCGACCAGCCACGCCTCGAGCATGCCTTCGTCCATGTCGGCACCGAGCGAGGGAAGCACGAAGTCCTTCATCGCGCGACCACCTCGTGCACTGCCCGGACGATGCCCTCGACCTGAGGGATCGACGCAGCTTCGAGGTGCTTCGCGTAGGGAATGGGAACCTCGACGCCGCAGACCCTGGCGATCGGTGCATCGAGTTCCCACAGCGCCTCCTCTGCGACCATCGCGACGATCTCGGACGACAGGCCGACCGTCTTCCAGCCTTCGTCGACGACGACCAGGCGGTGCGTCCGTGTGACGCTCCCGATGACCGCGTCCGCGTCGAGCGGTCGGAGCGACCGGAGATCGATCACCTCGGCGGAGATCCCTTCCACGGCGAGGGCATCCGCCGCTTCCAGGACCTTCCACAGGCTTCCACCGTGCGTGACGATCGAAACGTCGTCTCCGGCCCGCCGGACAGCAGCGGAGGTGATGTCGACGGGCGCTCCATCGACAGGGAGCTTCCCCGTCATGTTGTAGAGACCCGCGTGCTCGAACATGATGACGGGATCGGGATCGTCGATGGCGCTCTGGAGCATCCACCGGGCATCCTCGACCGTTGCGGGCGCAACGACCTTGAGGCCAGGTACGTGGGCGTACCACGCCTCGAACGAATGCGAATGCTGCGCAGCGAGCTGGCGCCCTGCCCCCGTCGCCATCCGGATGACGATGGGCACGTTGAACTGGCCCCCCGACATGTGGAGGAGCAGAGCGGCGGTGTTGACGATCTGATCGAGGGCGAGCAGCGAGAAGTTGACCGTCATCCCCTCGACGATCGGCCGCATCCCGCCGAGGGCGGCGCCGATACCGGCACCGACGAAGCCGGACTCCGAAAGGGGTGTGTCCCTGATCCTTTCCTCACCGAACTCGGCAAGGAGTCCCTTCGATACGGCGAAACTCCCGCCGTATCGTCCTACGTCCTCACCCATGAGGAATACCCGATCGTCGAGGCGCATCGCCTCCGAGATCGCCTCCCGCAACGCCTCGCGATAGGTGATCGTCCTCGTCGAGAGCTCTGTGTCGGTGATCGTCATGCGTTCACCTCCTCCGACATCACGAATCGTGTCAGATCGTCGACCGACTCGAGTGTTCCCGCCTCGGCGAAGGCGACGGCAGCCTCGACAGCCTCGGCGACGCCTGCCTCCATGTCCTCCCACTCGCTCGCCGTGAGCCTCCCACCGGCTTCGAGCAGGCTTCGGAACGAGTCGATCGGATCGTGTCCCTTCCACTCCTCTACCTCGGCCCGGTCCCGGTAGAGCTCCGGGTCGAACATCGAATGGGCACGGAAGCGGTATGTGCGCAGCTCGAGGAAGTGCGGACCTCCTCCCGCCCGAATCGACTCGACCGCCCGCCTCGCTGCATCGGCGACAGCGAGGACGTCCATGCCATCGACGTCCCACGCCGGCATCTCGTACGACGCGGCCCTCAGTGTCAACCGCGTCTGGGTTTGGGATCGATCGAGTGCCGTGCCCATGGCGTACAGGTTGTTCTCGCAGCAGAAGAGCACAGGGAGCTTCCACAGCGCGGCGAGGTTCATCGCCTCGTGGAACTCGCCCTCTGCCGCCGCTCCCTCACCGAAGAACACCGCGGTGACCCTGCGGCGGCCCTGCATCGAGTCGGCGAGTGCGAGGCCAACGGCCAACGGAAGGCCGCCGCCGACGATCGCATTCCCGCCGAACAGGTTGGCGTCAACATCGAAGAGGTGCATCGACCCGCCACGTCCGCGGCTGACCCCCTCGACGTTTCCGTACATCTCGGCCATGATCCGCCCGGCATCGACGCCGAGAGCGAGGGCGTGACCGTGCTCACGGTAGGTGGCTACCACGCCGTCCTCGGGGGCGAGCGCCGAGATGATCCCGGTGGCCACTGCTTCCTCACCGATGTAGAGGTGGAGGAACCCGCGTATCTTCTCGGCCTGGTAGAGCTCGGCGCACTTCTCCTCGAACCGACGGATGAGCAGCATCGTCCTCAACAGACCGTGGAGCGACTCGCGATCGTCCATCACGCCTCCTCCCCTTCGAGGCTCGACAGGTCACCCGTAGGCAGCCCCAGCTCGCGTGCCTTGAGAAGGCGTCGCATGATCTTCCCCGATCTCGTGTGCGGTAAGTCCTGTTGGTGCTCGATGATTCGTGGCGCCACCGACGCGCCGAGGTGTGTGCGGCTCCATCCGCGGAGTTCTCGCTCGAGTTCCTCCGACCATTCGTAACCGGGATGCAGTGACACGAAGGCCTTCACGATCTCGCCCGCCACGGGGTCGGGAACACCGATCACTGCCGCCTCGGCAACAGCTTCGTGCGCGACGAGGACCGACTCCACCTCGAAGGGACCGATCAGGTGCCCGGAGGATTTGATCACATCGTCGCCGCGACCGATGAACCAGAAGTACCCGTCACCGTCGACCGCGGCCCTGTCCCCGGTGCGATACCAGCCGTCGACGAAGCTCGCCGCGTACCGCTCCTCCATGTCGAGGTACCCGCGGAACATCGAAGGCCAGGGCGTCCGGACCGCGAGCTCGCCTTCGACATGCGCCTCGGTGACCTCGATGACGTGGCCGTCCTCACCGACGACCACGGTGCCACGATCATCGAGGGCGAGGATGCCTGCGGAGATCCCCGGAAGCGGCCTGCCCATCGATCCCGGCTTGATCGTCTGCGAGGCGTAGTTCGCGATCATGATGCCGCCGGTTTCGGTCTGCCACCAGTTGTCGTGGATGGGCATCCCGAATGCCTCGACACCCCACACGACCCCCTCCGGGTTGAGGGGCTCGCCGACGCTGGCGACGAAGCGCAGCGACGACATGTCGTACTCACGGGCGATTCCGGAGCCCGCCTTGGTCAGCATCCGTATGGCCGTGGGCGCCGTGTACCAGACGCTCACCCTGTTCTTGGCGATGATCGAGTACCAACGGTCGGCGTCGAGGTCTCCCTCGTCGACGATGTTCGTCACGCCGTGGACGAACGGGGCGATGATCCCGTACGAGGTTCCTGTCACCCATCCGGGATCTGCGGTGCACCAGAAGACGTCGCCGCCGTGTAGGTCGAGCGCGTAGTAGGCGGACATCCAGTGGTGGAGTACCGCCCCGTGCACGTGGATCGCACCCTTGGGTGTGCCTGTGGTGCCACTCGTGAAGTGGAGCAGCGCCATGTCCTCCGGATCCATCGGCTCTGCCGGCATCGATGGGTCCCCACCGTCCATGAGGTCACGGAACGAGACCGTTCCCGGTATCGCAGGCTGGCCTGGCTCGGCGATGATGATCACGTGCTCGAGATCGGGGAGCCTGTCCCTGATCGCAGCCACCTTGGCGCGGTAGAGGCGGGCCGTCGTGACGAGCACGGTGCCGTGGCCCATTTCCATGCGCGTCAGGATGGGATCGGGACCGAATGCCGAGAACAGGGGCGCGAACACACTCCCGTTCTTGAGCGTTCCGATGGCGGCGATGTACAGCTCGGGTATGCGACCGGCGAGGGCGAAGACCCTGGCGCCCTTGGCAACCCCCAAACCGCGGAGGGCCGAGGCGAACCGGGACGTGTCCCGCATCAGCTCGGCGTACGTGAAGTCGATGACATCCCCGCTCTTCCCGATCCAGCGGAGGGCAAGGTGGTCGGCGAGGGGTCCTCGGCCATGGCGATCGACCGCCTCGTAGGCGATGTTGATCCGACCATCCGGTAACCCATCGAGATACTTGCCGACCTGCTCCCAGTCGAACGAGGCGCGGGTGCCCGCATAGCTCGTGAGATTGGGATCGATCGCGGAGGAGCCGGTCTTGTGGATAGGACGGAAGTCCATGACGGAAACCCCCAAACACAACACGGCGCTTGCACTTCATCGTACCAAAATTCCCTTAGTTCGTGACTAAGTATCTATGGCTGTGTGCAGTTTGACCGACCGGGGTAGCAGTCCGGAGAGCCAACCCGGGGCCTCACACGAGGTGCGTCACATCATGCACGCGGTGTTCTGGCGCACGAGTGGTCCGGGTCAGTCCGTGCGTTCCGACCAGTGCACGTCATAGGCCGCTTCGAGCTTGTCCTCGCTCGTGTAGAACGCCGGGAACTCGAACAAGTTCTTCACGACCGCCCGGGCCGTTTCCTGCGGTGTCAGCGACGTGTCCGGGTCTTCGAGCGCACACTCGTACTCGATGCACATCGCACGCCGGAACTCATCATCGGAGAACGCAGCCTGTTCCCAGTCGATCCCGACGGACGTGCCGTGCGCCCTGGCCTCTTCCACGGTGAAATGGGGGACGAAGTCGATCATGGCTTTCCTCTTGTCGTCGGCCTTGCGTGCATATGGAACCTACACAGTCTCAGCGACGCGGGCACGAAGAGTTCCTCGTGGCCGACATGGCGGCGGCAGCTCGGAACAACATCGAGCATCTCAGTGACGAAGCCGTTCCTCTACCACGCGGAGGATGTCTGCCTCCCGTTCGATCGCTCGCGTCTCGAGATCTCGGCCGCGCTCGAGGCAGTCGGCGACAGCCACGCTGTCCGTGAGACCTTCTGCGTTGATGCGGACGTTGAGGTAGGCGCCCGAGACCGCGGTTCGCGCGCACAGGGCTGCGACACCGGCATCCGACACCGACGCGGGATTCCCGATCTCGGCCATCGCGTGGATCACCTCCATCGACGAGAGGCTGACCTGCATCACGCGGAGCGGTACCTCGGTCGCGATGAGCGTCGCTGCCTGGATTGCCGCATCCCTGGCCGCCACGTCGCTGTGGCTCCCTCTCGGCATGGCCATCGCAGCCATGACGCGGTTGAATGCCTCCGTGTCGGCATCGATGAGCGACACCAGCTCGTCCTGACAGGTCTTGCCCCTGTCGGCCCAGTCGGAGAACTCCTCCCAACGATCGTCCCATCCCCGCTTGTGGGAGGACAGGTTCGCGACCATGACTCCAAGGGCCGCTCCGAGCGCACCGACGGTCGCGGCGACCGAGCCTCC
>CAZYGP010000045.1:0-11901 GCA_964647265.1 uncultured Acidimicrobiaceae bacterium
CAGGACCCGCAGGACCCACAGGACCCGCAGGTGCTGACGGTGCGGACGGTGCGGACGGCGCCGCTGGACCCGCAGGTGCCGACGGTGTCGACGGCGAGAACGGCGTGACGAACATCCTCAGGGTCGAAGGAACTGTCGTGGGCCCCGATGGCGACAACGGCAAGAGCGCAACCGCAGCCTGTACCGGGGGCCGGATCCTCGTCGGTGGCGGTGCACAGGTGACCGCAACGAGCGGCAACGTGGGTGAGATCGCGATCACTGCCAGCTATCCGTCGAGCGCCACGGTGTGGACAGCCACGGGTCACGAGGGCCTCGGCTTTCTGGTCGGCGACTGGTCGATCCAGGCGTTCGCGCTCTGCGCGCTCCCGTAACCCGTTCGGGCTGGGCCCGATCTGTGGCCGTCTGTGGCCCCGCTTCGGCGGGGCCACAGATCGTCAGGTGGGCGCTACCGGGATCCAATCGGCGAATCTGCCGAGGGAGAGCAGCGCTCCTGTTCGGAGCCACGTGCGGCCAGCGCAGAACGACGGCGTCCCGCAGGTAGGTGTCCGTCGATGACTTCCTCAGCGTGGTTCTCCGGTCGGCTGGCTACAACGAGATCCTCACGCCGAATGGGAGCGCGAGGCGATGAGCGGCAAGCAACGCGGTGTCAGCGAGGATCGTGCGCGTCGGCCCGTCGGCGACGATCGCGCCACCGTCGATGATCACGCTCCGCTCACACACCTCGAGGGCGTAGAGCAGGTCGTGCGTCACGATCAACTGCGTGACGTCGAGCCCAGCAAGCACGCGCGTGAGCTCGGCACGCGCCGCAGGGTCGAGGTTCGCGGTTGGCTCATCGAGGACGACGATGTCGGGCTCCATCGCAAGTACACCGGCGATCGCTGCGCGACGCTTCTGGCCGAACGAGAGGTGGTTCGGTGACCGATCTGCGAGGTCAGTCACCTCGACGGCATCGAGCGCGCGTCGGACCCGCTCCGACACCTCCTCGTCGCCCAGGCCGAGGTTCCGCGGTCCGAACGCGACGTCTGCCGCAACGGTGGGCATGAAGAGCTGGTCGTCGGGATCCTGGAAGACGATGCCGACACGACGACGGGCCTCCATCACGGATTCCCTGGCGATCGGGATGCCCGACACACTCACCGACCCTGCCTGGGGCATGTGGATCCCGTTGAGATGGAGGATGAGCGTCGTCTTTCCCGCTCCGTTTGGACCGAGCAACGCGACGCGCTCACCCTGATGGATGTGGAGGTCGACGTGGTCGAGCGCGGGGGTCCCGTCCGGGTAGCGGAATGAGAGGTCCTCGACGGAGATGACAGGGACACTCATCGCAGCATCCAGGAGACACCGCACACGATCCACGCCGCTGCGATGAGTGAAGCCGAGACGATCCACTCCCTTCGTGGGGTCGCGGGTTGGAGCGAGGCTGGCATGGTGCCGGTGTAGCCACGCGAGGCCATCGAGAGGTAGACACGCTCTCCTCGCTCCAGCGTCCTGATGAACACCACACCCACGGTGCGAGCGTATGGCCCCATCTGCATGAACCACCGGGGGTCGTGTCCCCGGGATGCCATCGCCACCCGCATCCGGGACCAGTCACCTGTGATGACGTCGACGTAGCGAACCATGAAGCTCGCGATCGCGGTCACGATCGAGGGCACCCGCAGACCGTCGAAGCCCGCGAGCATCTCCGTCACCTCCGTCGTCGCGCCGAGGATCACCGCGATTGCCAAGCCCAGCGTCGCCTTCGCGACGATGTTCCAGGCATCCCACAGGCCAGCGATCGAGAGATCGAAGCCGAGTACCTCGGTTGTGGGTCCGGATCCGAATATCGGGAGGAGCGCTGCGAGGATCAGGAACGGGATCTCGACGGTCATCCGCCGCGCGACGAACGAAGGCGACATGCCTGCGATCATCGCGATCGCCACGATCACCGCGGCATAGACACCGAACGCCCAGAATGCCTCGCGGGGTGTCGAAACGATCCCGAGCAGTACGCCCAACGCGGTGGCGATCTTGATCTGAGGCGCGGCGCGGTGGATCGGGGACTGCCCGTGGAGGTACAGCGCGTGGACGTGGCTACCCGACATGGTCCCCCGACGAACCCTTCCGGGTCAGGACTTCGACGCGGGTTCGGGTGTCCGGCTCCGTGCGAGCCAGAACAGCCCGACTGCGAGCAACGCCGTCACCGCCACACCGACCAGTCCCGCGATCGCCGTGGCGGTCGAGGCGTCCTGATCGAGGTTCTCGCCGTAGTCGGCGAGGGGAGCGTCGCCGAGGGTGTGGTCCTCGGCGGTGTCCACGAATCCCTCTTCCTCCGCCACGTACTCGAGCCCGTCGGGGTTCGATGATGCGAACTGGCTCAGGACGATTCCCGTCAGCGCGATCACGACGATCGCGACGATGACCAGAACGGTGTTCCTACTCATACGAATGCCTCCGTGCGCTCCCCGAGGTAGTCCGGTGCTCCGTAGACGAGGTCGGGCCGCGCCTGGACGACCGCCAGGATCACGAAGAACGTGATCAGCCCCTCACCGATCCCAATGAACACGTGGGTCGTGAACATCGCCCACACCACCGAGGCGACCGACACGGAGTCGGCGGTCCCCCCGATCGCGAACTCCACGGCGAAGGCGAGGGCAGCCATCGGTACCGAGATGAACGCGGCCACGCCGGCGGACACGGCGACCGCCCGGTGGCTCTTGGACGTGAACCTCAGGATCGCACGGTAGACGTAGTAGCCACCGACGGATGCCACGAGGCCCATGTTGATGATGTTCAATCCGAGTGCCGAAAGGCCCCCGTCGGCGAACAGGAACGCCTGGACGATCAGGACGATGGCGAGGACCACGTACCCTGCGGCGGGCCCCACGAGGACGGCGGCGAGGACGCCGCCGATGAGGTGCCCACTCATCCCGGGGATCACAGGGAAGTTCACCATCTGGGCGGCGAACACGAACGCGGCCGTAAGGGCGGCGAGGGGGACGAGCCGCTCGGTCAGGTACGTGCGGAGCTGGCGAACTGCATAAGCGAATCCGCCAGCGGCACCGACACCCGCGGCGGCGGACATGCCCGCATTGATGAACCCGTCGGGTATGTGCATTGATCCTCCTGTTGCGAACCAGTCGCAACAAGGATACAGGTCGTTCTGTTGCGAAGCAATTGCAACAAGCATTTGGTGCCACGACGCCTGAGGGCCCACGTGTCGAGAGCAAGCCGGTTGCGCCCGATCCAGCCACTGGGCCGCAAGCTCCGGCTGTCGTGGTGCTACATGCTGTACCGCGATCGACTCGCTGTGCTGCTCATGCCGAGAAATCGACCTCGGCCGTCGGCGTCGTGCCACCCTTGCGGCCCGGCGCCTCCGACCACTTCCAGTACATGTTGGTGTAGGCGATGGCCTGATCCGGTGCGAACGGCGCCCCCCAAACGCGCATGTCCTCCGTCGTGTGCGCATCCTCGACCAGCGTTGCGTCGTAGCCGCGGACCAGGGCGCCATGAAGGGTCGACCGTATGCACGCGTCGGTCTGCGCTCCGGTCACGACGAGCCGGCCGACCTTGCGCTCGGAGAGGATCGACTCGAGATCGGTCTCCTCGAACGAGTCGTTGTACCGCTTGTGCACGAGCGGCTCGTCGTCGTGACGCTGGAGCTCGGGGACGTACTGCCAGCCCTCGGAGCCCTGCGGCATGTCTTCGTCGGAGTGTTGCACCCAGATGACCGGTACGTTCTCGGAGCGGGCCTTGTCGACGAGTGTGTCGATGTTTGCGACGACACGTTCCACTTCGTAGGCCTCTCCGA
Organism: uncultured Acidimicrobiaceae bacterium; assembly: GCA_964647265.1. Taxonomy (GTDB): domain Bacteria; phylum Actinomycetota; class Acidimicrobiia; order Spongiisociales; family UBA5794; genus SZUA-442. The sequence goes on from CAZYGP010000045.1 coordinate 3,791, forward strand.
CGACGCCTCGCTGCATGTCGATGACGAGGAGCGCCGTGTTGGGGCAATCTGTTAGGGATGACATGCCTACCTCCTCTGTGTCGGTGCCGTCAGGCTAGGTGCGACCCCCGACACGTTTCACGGCAGCGCGGATCGCGTTTCGGCCGTGGTGCTGCAGGTGTGATCGTTGGCCGTACCGAGGAGATCGCATGCGACTGCTCGTCATCTGATCCTGTACCCCTCGTCCCGCGCTGACTGGCGGAGCTCCTCTGCGTCGAACAACGAGAGTGCTATGCGGACGTCGTCCTCGATCGACTCGACACCCGGTCCGTGGGCATCGAAGGAGTAGACGACGCACCCTCCTTCGAACATGTAGTACCAGTTGCCGACATACAAGGGATCGCTCTCGGCCGCTTCGATCGTATCGATCACATGATCGAGGTCGCTGACCTCGATCTCGCCATCGCGCCCTTGGACGAGGAGCGTGAGCGTTCCTTCCTCCGCATCGCGGACACTGATCACGATGACGTGGGCACCGGCTGCGAGGGCCTTCTCTATTCGGGCAGCCGTTGGGGCGGTCGACGTTGACGGCGAAGCGACCACTCGCCGCCCTCTGATCTCGGTCTCCTCGAGCTCGAGGACCACTTCAATCGTCCGATCCATCGTGGCTCGGTTCGTCGTCTCGGGTACGACGACGATTTCGACCTCCACCAGCGACTCGACGTCCTTCCACAGCTCGACGTCGAGATCCGGGATGATGGCGCGCTCGGCGTCGCCCGGATCGCAGCTCAGGACGTTCTCGATACGGAGGAAGCCGAACCCCATGCGATCGGAATCAAGGGCGTAGGACGACCGGCCAGACTCCGCGACCAGGTCCTCGAAGGTCCATCCGGCCTTCAGACCGTCAACGCAGGAGATGTAGTGCGAGCCGGGGACGGACTGCACCGCAAGCACGAGGGTGGCGCTGACCCTGTCACACTCCGGAAGGGTCGTTCCGAGTTCCGACGAACATGCGGACACGATGAGGGCGGTCCCGACAACGAGGAGGGCGAAGCGCCTCATATGATCCCTGCCCGGAAGTTGTCGACAACAAGTGAGATCAGGAGCATCGCCCCGAAGAAGGCACCAGTAGTCAGTGCCAGGCGACGCCAGGTCCAGCGTTGAAGGCTGATCGGCTCTCGTGGCGGGGCCAGCTCCCGGAAGCGCTCGACGATGTCGAGTCCCTGGGTCTTCTTCACTATCGCCAGCGACGAACGGCTCTGCGAGGGGATGGTGACACTGCGCATGGCTGCGAATGCTTCTGCGATGTCGTCAGGTGAGAAGAATCGGAGCGCCCGATCGTAGACCTCCTCCGGGGATGTGCGCAGGGCGAGGATGATCATCATGTTGGCGAGGTCGACGGCCTGCCGCCATGGCGACGGTCGAAGGGTGGCGAACGCGGGATCGATGAGCACGACCCGCCCATCGGCAACCATGACATTGGCGGGCTTGATGTCCCGATGGGCGATGCCAGCGTCCCATAGCTTCCTGACGATGAGCAATGACTGGTCGATGATCCCTTCATCGACTTCGGCGTCTCCCATTTCCTTGGCGTCCGCCAGGAACTCCGTGACCATTACGTACTCGCGTTCCGGTGTGATCTCCACGAAGCCGAACGAACGCGGCGACGGCAGGCCCGCATCCTGCAACTTGAGGAGGATGTAGTCCTCGTACTCGACGAGCCTGCGAACCGACGAGAATCGCACTTCATCCTCGAGGGATCCGTAGAGGATGGTTCGGGCGACCTTGTACCACCGATCTGCGCGCAAGTGGCTCTGGGCGTAGAGCTTCGCGAACACGAAGGTGTCTGGATCCTCACCGCACTTGATCCGCAGCGGGGTCGATCCTCCGGACCCCTCGAGGCCGAAGGGCTTGATCTCGAATACGGACAACCCAAGCTGTTCGCGCAGCGCTGTCCTGATGGCCTGCCCACGGGCGCCCGACACGTCGAGATGCGCCGTTCGCCCCGCTCCATATGCGACGGGATAGATGGACTCGGGTGCGACGAAACGGAACACGAGCACCCCGACGACCGGGCCGATCAGCCAACCGACGACGACATCCGTCGGATGGTCCGTTCCGAGGTACATCAGGGACACAGCGAGGATGGCGACGACTGCAGACGTCCCTGCAAGCCACCACGTTCGCAGGCGCCCCTTCGGAATCAGGGCGAGTCCTGCCACGACGACGCTCACCGCCAGAAGGGCGACCGGCCTCGAAGGATGGCTGTACCCGAACCAATCGCCGATGATGTCCACGAAGGGTCGTGGCCTGGCGATCGCCGACGACAGGTTGCGTTGCATGGTGTCGACGATCACAAACGCGAGGATGACCCCGAAGAACGCCCGCCACCGTCTGAATACGGCGAGGATGATCAGCGTGGTCCAGCGGATCGGTCGGATGACCCAGAGCGAACCGAGGACCTGCAACCACTGCATCACCGTTGTGGCGGCATCTGTGCGCATGTCGACGAACCAGTTGAGCACAGCGAGATCCGCCTCCCCCCACCATTCCGTCGATGGGGGCAACGCGAAGAGCGAGATCCAGAGCAACGTCAGGCAGACGCCCGCGATCAACCAGAACCAGCCGGACCTGTTGAGTTCCCGCGGGAGGGGCGGCTTCTCACCTGACGGACGGCGCCGACGCCCTGACAGCTGGATTCCTGCGACGCGGACCTGGCGACGGTGACCGATGTCGCCAAGCGCCACGATGTCGTCGGCTCGCGTCGAGATCCGATCCATGTCCCTGTGGTCCGTCACCCAGGCTCCAATGTGCCGCGCGTCCAACCAAGTATGGCAGCGCGAGCACCTGGCATGTTCTCCGTAGCGTCGCGTTTCTCAACGCCGAGCTCGCTCACCGGTCGCCGATCTGCGGAGATGACCGCCCCGTCACGTTCTCGTTGAGCCCGGTTCAGCGCGCGATCCAAAGGTGTGCACATGGTCCACGAGGACTCAGGTGTGCTGGGTAGCCCTGACCCTCAGGTGGATCCGTCGGCACACACGGCGCAGCGCCCGCTCAAGGCGAAGTGTTCGACGTCGATCCTGAACCCCGTGCCGGACTCGATGGCGGCGATGAGGGGCGCGATCGACTCATTGTCGATCGATCGGACCGTGCCGCAGGTGTCGCAGATCACGTGCTGATGCGACGACTCCTCGGAGAGGTGGTACACAGTCGGCCCATGGCCGATGTGCCCGTGCTTGATGGCCCCTGCAGATTCGAGGGCGTCGAGCGTTCGGTACACCGTTGCGCGGTCGAGATCCCCGCTCGATTCCGTCTGGACGATGTCGTAGATGGCGGCAGCCGTCAGATGCTCGGAATGGCGGGTTGCGACGACCTCGCACACGAGCCGACGGGGCTCCGTGATGCGCAGACCCTCGCTGCGCAGGACATCGATGAGCTCGTCGGGCGACACGTGCATCAGCGATTCAACCCGACCGTATCGATCTCGATCTCTCCGTTGACACGGACCTGTCCAGGGATCTTCCACCGGTACTCGTCGGCGTCCGTGTACTTGCGTGCGAGATCGTCGATCAGCCACCAGCCGTCCGCCTCGAAGCGTGTGACCCTCCCGCGAAGCACGTAGTTGCGGTAGTCGTCGTCCACGGTCGTGAAGGACAGGGCGACGCGGTTGTCGATTCGGATGTTCTCCGTCTTGACCCTGCCCTCGGCGGTTGAGAACAGCAGGGTGTCTCCCTTGCGCCCGATCCAGATGACGGACACCTGTGGCGATCCGTCCGGCATGATCGTGGCAAGGTGCACGAAGACCCGTTCGTCGAGGGCCCGCTTCACGTCATCGGGCAGTTCCACGTCTACCTCCCGTCTGCTGATGAGGTCGGCGAACGGTAGTGCCACGACCAACGACGTTCGCCGTGTCGACGCCGGATCCGACGATGCCGAGACATGGCGGCTGGCGGCCGAGCGAGGTCACTCCGCCTAGCCTGTCTCCCATGGACACGGGCCTCGGAGGCACACGGGTGCTGGTGACGGGCGGAGCGGGCGGCATCGGAGCCGCCATCTGCCGGGCGTTTGCGGACGAGGGTGCCGTTGTGGCCGTTCACCACCACACGAGCGGGGGAGCTGCCGAACGACTCGCTCGCGACATTGGTGGGGTCACCGTCGAGGGGAACCTCACCGACGAGGGCGACGTCGCGAACGTCTTTTCATCGACCCTCGATTCGCTCGGCGGCCTCGATGTCTGCGTCGCCAACGTCGGTTGGTACCCGGCAACCGACGTCCCCGTGTGGGAGATGGACCTCGCACGGTGGAGGGACGTCGTGGACCGCAACCTCACGACGGCGTTCCTCACAGCCCGCGCCTTCCTGGCCATCGCGTCGACGACCGGCCACGGCTCGCTCGTGTTCACCGCATCAACTGCGGGCATCTTCGGCGAGGCCGGGCATGCGGATTACGCGGCCGCGAAGTCGGCGCTCACCTCAGGATTCCTGCTGTCCCTCAAGAACGAGGCCGCACGGATCGGTGACGGTGTGCGCGTCAACGCCGTCGCCCCCGGCTGGACCATCACGCCGAAGCGAGCCGCAACGGGAATCGATCCGGCGCACCTCGAGCGTGCCACGGCGACGATGGCTCGCAAGGCGCTGGCGACACCCGAGGACGTCGCTCGGCAGGTCGTCGTCCTCGCCTCGGACCGCCTCTCCCCGCACCAGACGGGACAGGTCGTCGTTGTCGCGGGCGGCATGGAGGGGAGGATCGTGCCGTGACGTTCGACCACCTCGAGGTCGACGCGCTCCGTGCCGCCACACCCGGGGCATCGAACGTCACGCACTTCAACAACGCGGGTTCATCCCTCATGCCTGTCGTCGTCATCGATGCCATCGAGCGGTACCTCGACTATGAGATCTTCCACGGTGGATACGAGGCGGAAGCGAAGCTCGGGGACGAGATCGGGGCCGTGTACTCGGCGCTCGCCGAGCTGATCGGGGCAGAGCCGACTGAGATCGCGCTCTCCGACTGTGCGACGAGGGCGTGGGACGTGGCCCTCTATGGCCTCGGCCTCCGCGAGGGGGATCGGATCCTCACGACGACCACGGAGTACGTGTCGAACTGGGCTGCGTACCTGCACCTGCGCGACACACGCGGCATCGTCGTGCAGGTCGTGCCCGACACACCAGGGGGCGACATCGACGTAGACGTCCTCGAGGCCTCCATCGACGGATCGACGAAGCTCATCACGCTCAACCACATCCCGACGCACTCAGCGGTCGTCAACCCCGTGGAAGAGGTGGGGGTGGTTGCTCGTCGGCATGGCATCCCGTTCCTGCTCGATGCGTGCCAGTCGGTTGGTCATGTGCCTGTGGACGTCGAGGCGATCGGGTGCGACATGTTGAGCGCGACCTCACGGAAGTTCCTGCGCGGCCCTCGCGGTGAGGGGTTCCTCTTCGTGAGGGGCGACTTCATGGACCGGCTCGATCCGGTGTTCGTGGAGCTCCACAATGCGACGGTCATCACACCGGAGCGATACGAGCTTCGCTCCGATGCGAAGCGGTTCGAGACATGGGAGAAGAACTATGCCAACGTGGTCGGGCTCGGTGCCGCGGCAAGGTACGCGCTCGACCTCGGGATGGACCGCATCTGGAACCGGATCAGGTCCCTCGCCGCCACAATGCGGGCGGCTCTTTCCGAGGTTCCCGGAGTCACCATGCACGACAAGGGAACCGTGCAGGGCGGCATCGTCATGTTCGCCGTCGACGGCTGGTCCTCCGACCTCGTCAGGGATGCGCTCCGTGCACGGTCCATCAACGTGTCGACCTCCACGAGGAGCTCTGCACCCTTCGACATGGCCGAGCGCGGCATCGATGACCTGGTCCGGGCCTCGGTGCACGTCTTCAACACGGAGGACGAGATCGACATCCTCGTCGAAGCAGTCTCGGCCCTCTGACCGTCACGCATCGACGCAGACGCGGGTGGTGTCCGGGACGGGATGCACGGTTACTCCCGTGGAAACGGCACGCCTTCGAGGAACGCGTCGATATAGCTCTGTGTGGTGTCCACGGGGACGACGTACGATCGTCCGTCGCTGCCCCTGGCGTCCTTGACTGGAAGCGTCGCGGCATCGATGGAGCGACTTTCGAGGGACATCGCGGTCCTCCCGAGATCGGCCATCCTCGCGAGCGTGAGACCGTCGTCCGCCCTGATCTGGCCTGCAAAGGTCGGCAGGAAGCTGGCCAGGTTGAACGCGCTCGACGGCGACGTCGCCTGGTTGAACAGGGCTATCAGGATCTGCTGCTGGCGACCGGTCCGAGCGATATCCCCGCCTCTTGCCGAGACCCATTCCCCGTTGCGGAGTTCCTGGTACTTGCGCGAGCGCGCGTAGGCGACTGCCTGCTCACCATCGAGGGTCTGCCGGCCGGCCTCGACGCGGAATCCCGAGGTCAGGTCACGTCCCGGGTATTCGAAGTCGAGTGTGACACCACCGAGTGAATCCACGACCTTGCCGACGCCGCCGAAGTCGATCTCGACGTAGTGGTTGACGGGTATCCCGGTCTCGGCTTGGACGGACTGGATGAGCAGGTCGGGCCCACCGATGACATACGTCGCATTGATCCGGTTGGTGCCGTGGCCGGGGATCTCCGTGCGCCAGTCGCGCGGGATCGAGAGCATCTGGATGGTCTCTCCGGGGATCAGATGCGCCAGCATGATCACGTCCGTTCGGCGACCGGCGAAGTCGCCGAACGTGTCCTCCCAGTCATCGGGTATCGATGACCGGTCGTCGACGCCCACGAGGAGGAAGTTCACGGGTGCACCGGAACCAGTCACGGCTGCGAGGGAGGCGACATCGGCAGCAGGGAGACGGTCGATCCTGCTCTCGGTGTAGCGCAGGAAGCCGTACCCGGCGAACACCGCCACGGCGGTGAACCCGAGCAGGAAGAGGAGGAACTTCTGGGCGCGGCTCCACCCTCGCTTCGGCTTCTTCGCCGGTGGGGGGACCTCGACGCGCGGGATCTCAGGGAAGGTCTCGGTGACTGAGGACATGATCGATGAGGTTACGCATCACCCCCCGATAGCGGTCGTCAGAATCGGGACGATGACCGCGCGCGGTACGCTGGTGCGATGGCGAAGAAGATTCACTCCCAGGACGTGACAATCGGCCCCGCCCGCGCAGGTGCGAGGGCGATGCTGCGAGCGGTCGGCCTCGGCGAGGACGACTTCGCCCGTTCCCAGATCGGGGTCGTCTCGGCGGGCAATGAGGTGACGCCCTGCAATGTCACCGGTCCGAAGTTGGCGGGTATCGCCAAGGTCGGGGTGAGGGACGCCGGGGCCGTCGGACTCGAGTTCGCAACGATCGCCGTGTCCGACGGCATCTCGATGGGCCATGAGGGCATGCGGGCATCCCTCGTGTCGCGCGAGGTCATCGCCGACTCTGTCGAGCTGGTGATGCATGCGGAGCGATTCGATGGCATGGTCGCGATCGCAGGGTGCGACAAGTCACTGCCCGGAATGCTGATGGCGGCTGCCCGCCACAACCTGCCCTCCGTGTTCCTCTACGGCGGCTCCAGCCTCCCTGGACGGGTCGGTGGAAGGGATATCTCGATCGTCGACGTGTTCGAGGGCATAGGCGCCCACTCCGAGGGAACGATCACCGATGCACAGCTCCTCGAGATCGAGCAGAACGCGTGCCCGGGCGCCGGTTCGTGCGCAGGCATGTTCACGGCGAACACGATGGCGTCCGTCGGTGAGGCCATTGGGATGTCGCTTCCCGGCTCGGCAGCCGTGCCAGCAGTGGACGCGAGGCTCGAGGAGTACGCCCGGCGCTCCGGAGAAGCGGTCGTCGCGCTCCTCGAAGCCGACATCCGCCCCCGCGACATCATGACGAGGGCCGCATTCGAGAACGCGATCACCACGGTCATGGCCCTCGGCGGGTCCACGAACGCCGTGCTGCACCTGATGGCCATCGCCCATGAGGCCAGGGTCGAGCTCACCCTCGAGGATTTCGACAGGATCTCGCGCCGCACCCCCCACATCGGCGACATGAAGCCGTTCGGTCGATACCACATGGTCGATCTCGACACGATCGGTGGCGTTCCCGTCGTGCTGCGTGCCCTCCTCGACGCCGGACTCCTCCACGGCGACGCCTT
>CAZYGP010000046.1:0-6000 GCA_964647265.1 uncultured Acidimicrobiaceae bacterium
GCGGGTGCCGTTCCTGATCATCGACTCAGAGCACTTCGTGGACATCGTCGACGATACCGACGACGACTGACCGGATGGGGCCGGTCCCGACCCCGTAGATCTGCCGTGCTGAGGATCCCTCATCGAGGATGAGGACGGTCTCGTCCGCACCTGCGCCGACACGGTCGGTGCAGATCAGGTACGCACCGGTGTCGGTGTCGCGATCGATCAATCGGCACACGAGTAGGCGCTCACCGTCGAAGAAGTCGTGATTGATCGTCGACACGACGTTCCCGACGACTCGCCCGACCTTCACGACGAGACACTCACGGTCTGACCTCGATGTCATCCACGATGCCGACGATCGCGTGATCGACAGGTACGAAGCGGGGCTGCATCGCTTCGGCAGCCTCGCGGGACGCCACGAAGTACACGATGTCCCCGGGGCCGGCCTGGTTGACCGCGTCCGCCGCGACGACACACGATCCGGTGTCGGCTCGATGCTCGTCGAGCGGCTGGACGAGGAGGAGGCGCATGCCGGACATGTTCGGATCCTTCGTCGTCGCAACGACCGCACCGCGGACGCGTCCGAGGATCATGAGTCCGCACCGCCCTTCGACCGGACCCTCTCGATGAATGACGCGGATGCGGCGAGATCGGCGCGCAGTTCCTCGGTGAGCTGGGGGATGACGATGGATGCGAGCAGCTGCCCACCTGCACGATCCGTCGCGGCCTCGATCGCGGCCCCCACCTCCCCCACCGTCCCGTCGACGACGAGGTACGCCTTGCCCCCGATTCCGTCCGCCATCCGCAGCCCTGAGAGGACGACGTCCGCCGCCTTCACCGCCGCGTCTGCGGCATCGATGATCGATGACACGCTGGTGGTCTCGACGACACCGATCGCTTCACCCTTCGCCTGTGCGGCGGTGGCGTCCGTCGTCACGGCCGACACGACAGGGGGAGCGATGTCGGGGAGGAAGCGGTCATCGACCGTGACGACGCCGAGGTCCGCAACGATGTCACGAGCGACGACGACGCTCGCCACGTCGCCTGCCACGAGCACGATGTACCTGCCCGGATGGGTGGTGCCCGTCAGGAGGTGGGAGACGGGCGATCCCTTCGCGATGGCGTCCGCTGCGTGGATCCCGTCGACGATCGACGAGAACTCCCACACCGAAACCGCAGGTGAGACGGATGCTTCAGACAATGCGCAGCGCTCCGATCACCGACACGCGACGCTCACGCGAGAAGGTGCGAGGGCGCGTGAGTCCCTCCCCGGTCGGGCTCGCGATGGAGAACGACGTGTAGCCCTCTCCGTCGGCCCCCAGCCCTGCGACATTGGGACCGTTCGCCACGAAGACCGAGCAGTTCATCGCCCGAGCCATTCGGGTGATGGCGTCGACGTTGGTCGAATGGATCGAGGCCGTGTGCCGGAAGCCGTGCTCGGATCGGACAGCGAGGTCGATGGCGGTATCGACGTCCTTGACGCGCACGACCGGCATGACGGGCATCATCTGCTCCGTCCAGACGAGGTTGTGCTCGACCGGAACCTCCGCAACGAGCAGCCTGGTCTCCGCCGGCAACGTGAGCCCGATCTCGTTCGCGATGACGGCTGCATCCTTCCCGATGAAACGGCCGTCGATGAGTCCCGGCTTGTTCGGTGGTCCCATCTCCTTGAAGATGACTCGTTCGAGCCTCTTGAGTTCGTGCTCCTTGAGCCGGTAGGCCCCGGATGCCGCCATGAGCTGGACGAGCCGGTCAGCCACGGTATCGACGACGATCGTCGTCTTCTCGTCGACGCAGATGATGTTGTTGTCGAAGGACGCGCCGAAGACGATGTCCTTCGCGGCCTTTGCGACGTCGGCCGTCTGGTCGACCACGGCCGGCGGGTTGCCAGGTCCCGCCGTGATCGCCTTCTTCGGCGTCCGGAGCGCCTCCTTCACGACTCCCGGTCCCCCGGTCACGAGGAGCACGCGAACGTCAGGATGCTGCATCAATGCCTGGGCGGATGCGAGAGTCGGGTTTGCGATGCACGTCACGAGGTCGGGAGGCCCGCCGGCGCCGACGATCGCGCGATTCAGCAACTTGACGTTCTCGATCGACACCCGACGGGCACTCGGATGGACGTTGAACGTGACCGTGTTCCCAGCAGAGAGGATTGCGATCGTGTTGTTGATGATGGTCGACGTCGGGTTGGTCGTCGGCGTGATCGCACCCACGACGCCGTAGGGGGCATACTCGGTGACCATCATCCCTCGGTCCCCGGTCACGACCTTCGGTTCGAGGTCCTCGGGCCCAGGGGTCCGATCGATCACGAGCTGGTTCTTCAGGATCTTGTCCTCGGCCCGTCCGAGACCGGTCTCGTGCCTCGCGAGGTATGCGAGGTGCTCGTTCTCTCGTCGCATCGCATCGCGGATCGCGGCGACGATCACCTTCCTGCGATCGAGGCCGAGACCCTGGTAGGCGCGGAATGCCGCCGCCGCAGCTCGTACCGCATCGTCCACGGAGTCGAAGACACCTTCGCCGAGTTCGATGTCGTCGCGCTCGATGTCGTCGGCCGCTCGCAACGCAGGCCCGGTGCGTGCCCCGATGTCGCCGGCCGCGACGCGCCCCTTGACCCGTGCGATGATCGCCTGAATGTCCGCGTCGCTGAGCTGGGGCATTACTTCACGTACACCGTTTCACCGTCGAGGTCCCATTGGTCCACGATCGCCATGATGACCGCATCGCACGGCTTGTCCCTCGTCACGGCGGTCTGACGTGCGGAGCTTCCCGAGGCGTAGAGCACGACCTCGCCGACTCCGGCGCCAACCGAGTCGACGGCCACGACGTATCCGCCCGAGGGTTCCCCGTGCTCGTCGAGCTGGCGCACCACCAGGAGCGCGAGCCCTTCGAGCAGCGGCTCCTTTCGGGACGCGACCAGTGTTCCCGTGACTTTGCCGAGGTTCATCGTGTCCATCTCCCTTCCGGGGCTTCCGGGGCTTCCGGTACCTTCCGGGGTTCCGCCATTGGAGGGATCAACCGACCGAGTCCCTGGCCTCCTCCGTACGCCCCAACGGGAGCACGAGATCGAGGTTGACGTGTGGCCTGGCGATCACGTGCGTTGCGATCACCTCACCGACCTTCTCACCGCTCCGTACGCCTGCGTCGACCGCGGCCTTGACCGCTGCGACGTCACCACGGACGATCGCCGTCACGTATCCACCACCGGTCTCCTCGTAACTCACGAGCTCGACCTTGGCGGCCTTCACCATCGCATCAGCGGCCTCCACCATCGCAGCGAAGCTGCGACATTCGATCATTCCGAGTGCGTCTGCCATTCCGTTCCTTCCTTCGTCCGATTCTCGCTATTCATCGCGGCCGCTGAGGCCCTCGAGGGCGCTGACGGCTGCCTGCCATCCGACTTCGACATCCTGCTCCTCGCCCCCCAGGTAGATCCGTCCGACTGCCCCGAAGGCGCGCACCTCGAGAACGTTGATCCTCGACGCCTTCTCCGCCTCGTTCGCAGCGAGAGCCGCGTATGCCGCAGGATTGCACTCGAGCACGTACAGCGTCTGGCCGGGGATGATCATCTGGCCGTGCCGCGTACGGTTGATGAGCTGGGCATGGTGGTCGTCGATCCGGCGGATGATCTGACTCGACAGAACCTTGGGCTTCACCCGGTCGTGCTCGGTGAGCGAGAGGGCATCGAGGATGGCCTCACCCGCTGCTCGCGTCTCTGCCTGCTCGGGCGAATGGACCTCGAGGAGCCCGAAGACCCGCTCGATGATCTGCATACCGGGCTTGACCGTCGTGGCTTTGAGGGCGATGTCGGTGAGCCTGTTGATCTCGATTCCGGGTGCGACCTCGACGAACAGCGACGCCTCACCGGCGAGGGGCAGGAAACCCTGGGCGATCGTGCCGAGGAATGCGGCGTATTGGGGCTGGAGGCTGTCGAGGAAGGCATAGGAACGCAGCTCAATACCGGTCGCCATCGTGATCTCCTTGTTCGTGCCGTCTGGGATCAGTATGCCGGATCATCGCCGTCCCTCTCTGCACCGCCGACGATCTGGACCCCGGCGGAGGCTCCGATGCGTGTCGCACCAGCGGCGATCATGTCCTCCGCGTCCTCGAGTGTGCGCACGCCGCCAGAGGCCTTGACCCCCATGTCCGGGCCGACCGTCTCGCGCATCAGGGCGACGTCGTAGACCGTCGCACCGCCACCTCCGAAGCCCGTCGAGGTCTTCACGAAGTCGGCCTTCGCCTGCTTCGCGAGAGCGGACGCGACGACCTTCTCCTCGTCGGTGAGCAGTGAGGTTTCGAGGATGACTTTGCAGATCGCCCCACTCTCGTGCGCAGCGTCCACGACCTTCTCGATGTCCATCCGAACGAGTTCGAGGTCGCCCGACTTCAGGGCGCCGATGTTGATCACCATGTCGACCTCCCTCGCACCTTCGCGGAGGGCCTTCCGGGCTTCCATGGACTTGATGTCAGGTGTGTTCGCACCGAGAGGGAATCCGATGACTGTGCACACCTTGACTGCTGATCCACGCAACCTCTCTGCCGCCACCTTCACCCATGTGGGATTGATGCACACTGATGCAAACCCGAAAGCGAGCGCCTCGTCGCACAGCACCTCGATCTCGGCGAGCGTGGCGTCTGGCCTCAGAAGGGTGTGGTCGATGTACTTGGCGAGGTCGACGGGCACGTCCTCGGCATCGCCGTGATAGGCGACACGGTCTGCACCGTTCTCGACGACCTGGCGCAACTTGTGCGGATTCGAGAGGATGTCAGCACGCTCGGCGAGGGCGGTGAGCACCTCTCGTGTGATGAGCTCGACGAGCTGCTGGCGATCGAGATCACTCATCGGGAATGCTCCGAAGCCTGACTGTCGAGAGCATCGATCATGGCGACACGACGGGCGTGCCTCCCTGAGCCGAAGGGGGTCACGAGGAACTCCTCGGTGATCTGCCATGCAAGGGCATCCCCCGTCATACCTGCGCCCAGCGTGAGCACGTTGGCATGGTTGTGCTCTCGTGCATTGCGCGCAGTGGAGATGTCGTAGCACAGCGCGGCACGCACACCCGGAACCTTGTTCGCGACCATCGCGGACCCTATGCCTGCGCCGTCGACGACGATCCCGACGTTCGCCTCGCCCCCCGCCACGAGACGGGCGACGGACTGTGCAATGTCGGGGTAGTCCACCGGATCGCTCGAATGGGTTCCGCAGTCGACGACCGTGTGACCCCGCTCCTTGAGTCGGAATCCGAGCCGCTCCTTCAGCGCGAAACCGCCGTGGTCCGCACCGATCGCGATGATGCCTCCAGCGCCGGCAACCGGGTCGGGTCGTGCCTGATCCGTCCCGGAATGCGACGGGGCTCCCGACACCACGTCCGGGGACTCGCCGTCACCGGTACCGACGAGACCATCGACGATCCGTTGGACCATCGCACGGACGTCGGCTTCGATGTTGGGGTCGCGTGCGGTCACGGTGGAATCGTCTCCTCCGAAACCATCCTAGATACGGCACCACCGGCAACGAGGTGAGTCGGGCCGATAGGATCACACACATCATGGATGCGACCCGCTGGGAGACCGAGGCACTGCGATCGGGTGGCGCCGGCCGGTCACCGCCGCCCCGCCCGAGAGCGAAGAACGCATCACACCCATCCGTCGTGCGCGGTGATCCGCTGGCTGGCGGATCGTGGGTGACGCTGCGAGAAGCCGAGGCAGCCACGGGTATCCCCAGCAATACGCTTCGCAAGTGGGTCCGTCGGGCCGGAGTCAACTCCTACCTGGAGTCCGACGGGGAGACGCAGGTCCGGATGATCGACCTCGACGCCGTCCTGGCTCGCGCCACCGAACTCGGCAGAGAAATCCAGATCGTCGACATCGAACGAATCGACACCGTTCAGAGTGAGCCCGAGTCAGACGTCGTCGAGGAACCACGACCTGTCGAGGACCCCTCGGTCCCGTCCGGTGGCGAGACGATGATCGTCCCCATCGACGCATGGAACAAGATGCTGACCCAGCTCGGCAACC
>CAZYGP010000046.1:6010-11826 GCA_964647265.1 uncultured Acidimicrobiaceae bacterium
AACAGCTCGCCGATGCCCGCGAGAGGGCGGCCAATGCGGAAACGGAAGCGGAGTTCCTCAGGCAGCGCCTCGCCGAGATACGGTCAGGGGACGTCGCCGCCGCTGCAGTGAGCGTTGAGGAGATGGAGCGCGAGGATGTGGTGAGCGAGAGTGTGCAGCCCCCCACCCCCGACGCGAGCGAGCCCGCTACCACCTCGTACTGGCGGTACGTCACAACCGGTTGGCGGAGCCGCAAGCGCCGTTGACGAGACCACCTCGCGACGTCGGTGCCCGCTTCATCTCGCTCCACTCGCAAGGCGGTATCCCCACCACAACAGGATGATCCCCACAGCGAGCGACACCGAAAGCGCTGCTGACTCACCGAGTGCTGTCAGGGAGCCGCCGAGTGCGGGGACCAACACGCCAGCAACGATGAGCAGGTTCCCACGCGCGAGTTGCGGATTCCGCCGCCGGACCCGAATCGCAGTAGCGAGCGACAGGCCCACGACGACGACCGTACCGAGGGCGCCGGAGATCGCGGCGAACATCCGGGGACCCGGCAGGGTGAGCGCGTCGATCGAGAACGTGAAGCCGAACACGTCGCTGCCCTCCGGGATCCCCGAGGGTGGAAGGGCACCGACGAACGGTGCGAGGAACGTGGCGAAGAACCCGAGGACGATCCACAGCGTCGTCACGCGCAACGCTGCACGCCCCGCTCGTTCGCTCGCAAGGGCGATGGATCCGGCCGCGAGCAGCGGGATGTTCGCGATCGCACCGAAGAAGTAGAAGCTTCGGAAGTTGAATGAGGACCATCCGAACGCCAACCCGACGACGAGGGCCCAAGTGGCGAGCGCATACGCCCCGAACGCAGATGTCCATATCTCGGCGTGGAGTCGCTTGCGCGAACGCCAGCTCACGAAGAGCTCGCGAGCGAACCAGGTGGCTATCGACGCCGCAATGAAGGACAGGATCACATCCACAACCGGGAGGGTATCGCCACGGCGCCATCGTCCGGGATCCCATCTGGTGCTCGCGTGACGGCGTCAGGCCGACCCTATCGTTCAACGAAGATGGACACGATGTTCAGCACGGTCGGCCTCGGCCACGCATACGGAAGCGTCGCAGCGCTCCACACACTCGACGTCGACGTGCCGGAGGGCAGGATCGGCCTCGTCGGCGCGAACGGTGCAGGCAAGTCGACCCTGATCAAGATCCTGCTCGGCATCCTCTCCCCGACCACGGGGTCGGCCTCGGTGCTCGGTCTCGATGCGAGTACGAGGATGATCGACATCCGATCGAATGCGGGGTACATGCCGGAGGGCCCATGCCTGCCCCTGGACCAGACCGCAGCCGACTTTCTCGTGTACGCCGCAGGGACGGCGGGGCTGCCTCCGGACGCCGCCCGCCAGCGAGCGTCCGACGTCCTGACGCTGGTCGGGCTCAACGACGAACGGTTCCGGTACCTCGGGGACTACTCGACGGGCATGAAGCAGCGGGCCAAGCTCGCACAGGCGATCGTCCACGATCCGAAACTCGTCTTCCTCGATGAGCCGACATCGGGCCTCGACCCGAGCGGGCGCGAGCAGATGCTCGACCTGATTGCTCGCCTCGGGGGCTTCGGCATCGACGTCGTCGTCTCGTCACACGTGCTTCGCGACATCGAGCGGACCTGTGATTGGGTCGTCATGCTCGACCAGGGAACCCTCCTCCACTCAGGTCCCATCGGTGGGGAGGAAGCAGGGACAACTGTGCGGCTCGAGGTGAATGGTCCGACGGATCCCGTGGCCGAGCAACTCGAACGCGCCGGCGCATCTGTCGAGGTCGACGGGAGGCGAATCCTCGTGTCGCATCCGGACCGGGACGTGTTCGACACGATCCGCGACGCGACCGCCGCGGCCGGTGCGAGCATCAGGAGGCTCGACGCAGGCGCGGCCACCCTCGAGGAGCTGTTCCTCCGGGGGGGACGGCCCACATGAGCGAAACGGGAGCCGTCTACGACCTCGGGTACACCCCGTACGACGGTGAGCGACGCGGGCGACGCGGTGCACGGCGCACGGTGTTCGCCGATGGGGTGAGGAGGGTCCTCGGCATCCGCAGGAAGGGTCGGCGAAAGATCCTGCCGTGGATTCTCGTGTCGATCGCGGTGCTTCCGCCGATCGCCTTCGTGGGAATCAGCTTCTTCATCCCGATCGACGTGGATGAGGCTTTCAACGCCTCCCAGCAGCACGCCCAGTTCTTCCAGCTCGGCGGCACCATTGCGATGCTCTTCACAGCCCTTGCCGCGCCGGAACTCCTCATACCCGACAGGCGGGACGGGGTCCTCTCCATGCTTGCGTCGCGTCCCATGACGTCGAACGACTACCTGGCAGCACGCTTCGCCAGCCTCATCGCGATCGTCGGCGGATTCCTTCTGATCCCCCAGTTCATCCTGTTCGTCGGGCAGGCCGCCATCGACGACGATGGCCTGCTCCAGGGGCTGGTCGACGGTGTCCCGGACCTTCCGCGCATATTGTTCGTCGCAGCGATCTATGCGACGGCCTTCGTCCCGATCGGCTTCGTGATCGCCAGCCTCTCGAATCGCAAGGCGATCGCTTCGAGCGTGTACGTGGCAACGATGATCGCTCTCAGCGGCTTCGCCGATGGGATCGTGCGGAACACCACGTTCACCGGTGGTCGGTTCGTCGCGCTGCTCGCACCGTTCGACATCGCCGACGCCGCCAATGTCTGGGTGTTCGGCGTCTCGAGCGGCGAGTCACTGCTCGCAGCCGCAGAGATCAGCCCTGCCTGGGGCATCGTGGCCCTCGTCGTCATCGGCGCCGTGGCGACGAGCATCTCCGTCGCTCGCTACCGGAGGCTCATGTGACTGACGGCGAGCACGACCACGACTCCGTCCTCGATCCAGCATTCGTTCGCTCCCCGACAATCGAGGTGAGCAACGTCTCGAAGTGGTTCGGCCAGAAGGTCGCGGTTTCGAACCTGTCATGTTCGTTCGGTCCCGGCGTGACCGGTCTGCTCGGTCCGAATGGTGCAGGGAAGACGACCCTGCTGCGGGCGATATCGGGCCTGAGCGACGTCTCGAACGGATCGATCTCCGTGCTCGGTTCGGATCCTCGCCGGGACCATGCCATGTACCGGTCCGTGTCCCTGGTCCCTGACGAGGATGCCGTCTACGACGACATGACCGGTCGACGGTTCGTCCGATATGCGGCCCAGCTCGCCGGTGCCCCCGCCAGTGCAAGCGATGTCGACGGTGCGATCGACCTCGTCGACATGCAGGTCGCTGCTGATCGGTCGATCGGCGGCTACTCCAAGGGCATGCGACAGCGCATCAAGATCGCAGCAGCGCTCGTTACGAAGCCGAAGGTGCTCATCCTCGATGAGCCCCTCAACGGAACCGACCCGATCCAGCGTGCACATCTCATCGACCTGTTCCATGGAATCGGGCAGGCAGGTGGAACGGTCATCGTCTCCTCCCACGTGCTCGAGGAGGTCGAGCGCGTCTCGACAAGGGTCATTGCGATCGTTGACGGCAGGCTGGCTGCCGCCGGCTCGGTGGAGTCGATCAGGGCAGCCATGAACGACAAGCCGTACGTGGTGCGAATCGGCACGGATCGGCCCAAGGAGCTGGGATCGGCCCTCTTCTCGACGGCGGCGGTCTTCAGTGTCGAAGCAGGCCAGAGCGCCGTGATCGTCCGGACTGCCGATATCGCCGAGCTCGGTCGACAAGCACCGGTGCTCGCCGTTGCGATCGGTGCCCGATTGACGGCGTTCTCGCCCCAGGACGAATCCCTCGAGTCCGTGTTCCGCTACCTGGTGGAACGCCGATGAAGTCCATCGGTGCCCTGTTCACGGTTTCATTCGGGCAGGCCCTCCCCATGCGCAGGACGGTCATGCTGGTGCTGCTGGAGCTGGCCCCTGTGACCATCTACCTCCTCGCGACGAGCAGCCGCACCTCCGAGGCAGCATTCCAGGGTCTGGTCGAGATCGGTGCGTCGACGTTCTTCGCCCTCGTGCTGCCCGTGGTTTCGATCGTGATCGCCGCCGGAGCGCTCGGAAACGAACGGAGGGATCTCACCTTGTCGTTCATCGCCCTTCGACCCCTGCCCAGGACGAGCATTGCGGCAACCAAGCTGGCTGCGTCGATCGCTGCTGCGGGGGCTGTGAACCTGGTCGGAGCCATCGCCCTCGGCGGCGCACACACCGTCCGATACGGCGGGCCGGGGGGCATCGTCGCTCTCATCCTCGCGACCATGGTCGCCACAGCGGCATACGCGTCCCTCTTCCTGCCACTCGGCTTCCTCACCGACCGAGCGGTGATCATCGGCTTGGGATATCTGCTGGTCTTCGAGAACGGCATCGTCTTCGCCCTGTCGGGAATCGTCCTCCTGTCGCCATGGCGGCTCGGTGCCGCGGTGTTCGCCGATGTGCTCGCCGGGGCCCGCATCCACCTCGGCGATGCGATCGGAGCCCTGGCGACGGGACAGGTACTCATCGCCCTCGCCATCTATGTCACCGTGGGGTTGGTCGGGACGACCTGGCTCCTGCGGCACCGCGACCTCGCCTGATCCTGCATCTGGCAGGGCACAGGTGACGAAGCGAATGTCGCTCGTGCCGGTACCGTGGCGCTGTGACTTCGTTCCTCACCCGTCTGCGTCGCGGCGATGTCGGCGCTGCGGCGATCATCGTCGCTGGGGGCATCCTGATTTCGCGCTTCCTCGGCATCATCCGGGACATGGTGTTCGCCGCGATGCTCGGCTCGTCCGGTGTGACCGACGAGTACGTCGCCGCATTCCGTATCCCCGATTACGCCTATTACCTGATGGCGGGAGGGTTCCTGACCATCACCTTCATCCCGATCTTCGCGCGATACCTCGCGCACGATGACGAGGCGGAGGGCTGGAGGGGCTTCACAGCGATCCTCCGATGGCTCGCGATCGGCATCACGACGGTCATCATCGTGGCATGGTTCCTCACCCCCACGATCATCCACTGGCTGTACCCGGAGTTCACGGAGGAGCAGGTCACCAGCACGATCGCGCTCACGCGGGTGATCCTTCCCGCGCAGTTCGCGTTCGTCGTCGGGGCGATGTTCTCAGCCGTCCAGTACGCGAAGGGAGTGTTCACGATCCCGACGCTTGCGCCCATCGTGTACAACCTCTTCATCATCGCGGGTGGCATCACCTGGGCGATCGCAACAGGAGAACCGGCCCCTGACGGCTTCGTCTGGGGCGCACTCGTCGGTGCGTTCGTCGGGAACCTCGCGCTCCAGGCATGGGGAGCACGACGCGTCGGCCTTCGATTCGACCTCGGCGTGCAATGGCTCCACCCATCGGTGAAGGCGTACATCGTGATCGCCCTCCCCCTGATGATCGGCCAATCGATCGTCGCCCTCGACGAGGTGTTCATGTCGGTGTTCGGTGGACTCGTGGGCGAAGGCGCCCAGACCGATCTCCAATATGCTCGACGAACCATGTTCGTACCGATCGGCGTGATCGGCCAGGCCATCGCCGTCGCCTCGTATCCGACTTTGGCGCGCCTGTTCGCGGAAGGCAACCGCACGCAGCTCCTTCGTACGGTCGATCGCTCCCTCCGGTGGGTCCTCGTGCTGTCGATCGGAGCCGCAGGTGCGATGGCGGCCCTGTCGCTCCCGATCATCCGGATCCTCTACGAGCGTGGTGCGTTCACCGCGCAGGACACGGACTCGGTGTCAGCAGCCCTGTTCGTGTATGCGTTCGGCATACCTGTGTGGGGAGCCCTCCAGATCATCACGAGGGCCTTCTACGCCAAGCGTGAGATGTGGACGCCGGTGATCGCGGGGACCGCCATCACAGTCCTCG
>CAZYGP010000047.1:0-11662 GCA_964647265.1 uncultured Acidimicrobiaceae bacterium
GAATACGACCCAACCGAACCGCAGCTACGGCCAAGCGATTATGAGTCGCCTGCTCCAACCAACTGAGCTACGGGCCCGCAACGCACAGGATACGACCCAACCGAACCGCAGCTACGGCCAAGCGATCATGAGTCGCCTGCGGCTCGCAACACGATACGACCCACCCCGCCGCGTCTGCGATACTTCGGACGCGCTTCGCATCTGATTGGCAGGTCGACGAAGCGCATGGCCGGGAAGCATTCCTGCGAACAGAGAGAGCGACGATCGCTGTGACACAGCCAGAGGACGTGACGAGCCACACCCAGTTCCATCCCGGTGATCGCCTCAAGACACCGCGCGCAGCAGCGCTCGCAGGCATCATCTTCTCCGTCCTCCTCGGAGCCTCCTACATCCTCATCAGGCTGGCGATACCGGCGGATCCGTCCACCGGTCCGGCTTGGATGGATGAGCGCGCCGACATGGTCACGTTCGCTCTCAGCCTCGTCCCTCTGAGTGGAATCGCATTCCTGTGGTTCATCGGCGTGATCCGCGATCGGATCGGTGCGTTCGAGGATCGCCTCTTCGCCACGGTGTTCCTCGGAAGCGGTCTGATCTATCTGGCGATGCTCTTCGTCTCGGCAGGGCTGGCAGGTGCGCTCGTCGCCACCTATCAGACGGAGCCGGTCGGGTCCGTCGAGAGCGGTCTGTACGCGTACGGTCGCGAGGTGACGTATCGGATCAGCAGCGTGTACGCGATTCGAATGGCAGGCGTGTTCATGATGTCCCTCGGCACGATCTTCGTGCGAACCAGGGTCGCACCGAGATGGCTCGCGATCCTGACGTACGGGCTTGCCCTCATCCTGCTCTTCAGCGTCAACTACAGCCTGTGGATGACCTTGGTATTCCCTGCGTGGGTGCTGATGATCAGCGTCCACATCCTCGTATCGAACCATCGGTCAGGTGGTGCCGTCAGGATGACGCCAGGGGGCGCGAGCGAGGAGTAGCTTCGTCGCTCATCGCCCTGAGGTAGCGATAGCGGTAGCGGGCTTCGAACCCCAGGCCTTCGTAGAGGGAGA
This sequence comes from uncultured Acidimicrobiaceae bacterium, assembly GCA_964647265.1. GTDB lineage: Bacteria > Actinomycetota > Acidimicrobiia > Spongiisociales > UBA5794 > SZUA-442. Next base: position 1,056 of record CAZYGP010000047.1, read on the forward strand.
CCGCCGCCGCGTTCGTCCCGAGCACCTGGAGGAACCGTGTCGTGGCTCCGCGTTCCCGTGACCATACCGCCGCGGCGGCCATGATCTGTGTGGCGAGGCCCTGCCGCCGGTGGTCGGGATCGACGGCGACCGAATACACCGGTGCCAGCCGTCCTTCGACCGCCACGACACCGCACGCCTGACCTGGGATCCAGAGCCCGACGGCCCTGCCGGCCATACGCCCGACGATCCGAAGCCACGGTTCGACCGCCGATGGTCCTCGACCGTTGAGCTGGTGGAGGTCATCGCTGAACGCGCTGTCCGCCGGATCGACCAACCGAACAGCGGCGTGATCCGCTCGTACGGTGCCAGACGCCGTCATCACGGTCGTGTCGTCTTCGCTCGCCAGACCCCATGACTCCGCTATCTCCTCCACCACGCCCTGATCAACGAGCGGAGTGACCCTTACGACGAGCGGCGATCCTCGGTCTGTGAGCCAAGCGGCGATGGCATCACGCACCCCGAAGGACGTCTCGGGTGTGCCAACAGCGCCTGCGCTGTTCGCCCTGCGTGTCCAACCACCGTTGGACATCACCGTCCAGCCGCCGATGTCGGTGCGCTCATCGGGCGACCAGGTTGCATACGCCGCCCGCTCGAGATCGGCGATCGAGGGGGTCACGCCCGGGGAGCCACGACGCGCTCGAGGCTTGCGAGCAGCTCGGTCGGGAACCGAGTCGGTCGCCCATCGAGAGTCGTGCACGCCGCAAGGACCGTCTGGGTGGCGAGCGTCTCGTCCCGGCGCAGGATCCGCTGCCCGAAAACAGCGCTGGCCCTCCGAACCTCCTGCACCCACGTTTCGACCACGAGTTCGTCACCTTCGAGCCCCGGGCCAAGGAACCGTGTCGTGATCTCCGCCACGACGATCTGGGTCCCGAGGTCGGCCATCCCGGTGAGGGTCCACCCGAACGAGGCGAACAGGTCGATGCGCCCGACCTCGAAGTACTGGATGTACACCGAGTGGTTCAGGTGGCGGTACGGGTCGAGTTCGTAGAAGCGGACCGAGATCGGGGTGCGGTGGATCATGAATGGGAACCTAGTGGTCCGTCTCGTCGGATCGGCCCGGATCGACAGTCCCACGGTCGGTCGCGAAGCCGTGTTGCCGCCATGCCTCGTAGATGGCGATCGCTGCGGCATTGGCGAGGTTGAGCGACCTTCCACCGGGCGCGATCGGGATGCGCAGACGCTCTGAGACGGCGGGATGAACGAGGATGTCGGCAGGGAGGCCGTCGGACTCCCTGCCGAACAGGAGCGTGTCACCGGGGAAGTATCGGACGTCGCTGTACAGGCGGTCACCGTACTGGGTGAACGCGAGGACGCGCTCGGGCCTCTCGGAAGCCACGAAGGCGTCGAACGACGGATGGAGCGTGACACTCGCAAACTCGCGGTAGTCGAGCCCGGCGCGCCGCATCCGGGCGTCGTCCAGGCTGAAGCCGAGTGGCTCGATCAGGTGGAGGTCACAGCCCGTGTTGACCGTGAGCCGCATGAGATTGCCAGTGTTCGGCGGAATCTCGGGCTGCCACAGGACGACTCTGAACACTGCTCAGCGCTCGTCCCGTGTCGCCTTCTCGAAGAGGATCATCATGCCGAGGGCGGGATCCTTCGACTGGATCGTCTTGACGCGGTCCCAATTCTCCCGTACCTGCTCCTGCAGCCACGTCGCGGCCCGCCCGAGCGAGATCCACTCGTACGGCACCGGCGTGTGCGCAGGCGGTTTGGACGCAAAGACCATGAGACGAACGCGTATCCCGGCAGGGTGGTATCCCGTGCCGCTCGTGATGAGCTCGCCAACGAGCGCATTCGCCACGTCTGGGCGCATGTGGCCGAACCGGCGCAGGACGGCGTGGAGCACCGCGGGATCCCGTGCGGACTTGTTGAGGACCGCGGCCCCTTCCTTCACCTCGCCGATGATCACCTCGATGTGGGACTCATCGAGGCCAAGAATTGGATCGGGAAGGATGCGCAGTCCCCCTGTCGTGGACGTCGATTCGGCTCCTCCCGCTCCGGGGAACCTGAGCGCGAGCACGTCGATGTCGGTGACCGTGCGTGTGTCGGTTCCCTCAAGCATCTCGAGGATCGGATACTCGGTGACCGTGAAGAAGCCATTGGTCTGGAGATAGCTCTTCACGAGTGCGACAGCGGTGTCCATGGCAGAGGATCCTACGTCAGGTCGCAGGAACGGAGCGCGATGTCACCATTCTGCGGATCCCTGACGCGATGATCCGCCATCCGACCATGGCGGCGACCATGAAGCCCGTCGTGACCATGATGAAGGCCCTCGCGGTGCCATCGTCCCAGACCCACCGCCGGAGAAGCATCCCGACGAGCACGGTGCCGAGTGCCAGGATGATCCCGGCTCGCCACTTCATGGGGTCGATCCTCCCGCGCAACGCGAGAATCGTCACTCCCAGACCGAGCAGGAACGGCGACGCAACCCGAAGGTAGTCCCACACGTCGGAGGTGAACCCATGATCCTCCCGGCCCACGACGACGAACGCTATGACGACGAGTGCGTCCACGATCCAGAACCACCGCTTCATGGTTCGGAGCGTAGGGAGCACAGAGGTGAACCACAGCAGGGTCCCACCACCTAACCTGTCGGCTCGATGGACTTCACCTTCACCGACGAACAGCAGGCACTCCGTGGCATGGTCAGGCAGTTCGCCACCGACAGGATCGCCCCCAACGCCGTTGCGTGGGACCGAGATCACCACTTCCCGGCCGATGTCGTAAGGGAGATGGGCGCCCTCGGGTTGTTCGGCATCACGGCCGACCAGCGATGGGGAGGAGCGGGCAGCGACCTCACGAGCCTGTGCATCGCGATCGAGGAACTCGCCAGGGTCGACCAATCGATGGCGATCACGCTCGAGGCGGGCGTCGGGCTCGGCATCAACCCGATCCACGAGTTCGGTTCCGACGAGCAGAAGGAGAGGTGGCTCCCCGACCTGGTCGCCGGTCGAACGCTCGCAGGGTTCGGACTGACCGAGCCGGAAGCGGGATCCGACGCCGGCGCGACCGCCACGAGGGCCGAACTCGACGGTGACGAATGGGTCATCAACGGCGCCAAGGCATTCATCACGAACTCGGGCTCCGAGATGACGAGCCTCGTGACGATCACCGCCCGGACAGGGCCCGACGAGATCTCGACCATCATCGTGCCTTCAGGGACTCCCGGATTCGTCGTCGAGCCTCCGTACCGCAAGATGGGCTGGCATGCATCCGATACGCACGGGCTGACATTCAGCGAATGTCGGGTCCCTGCCGGCAACCTGCTCGGTCAGCGGGGTCGGGGATTCCACCAGTTCCTTGCGACCCTCGACGACGGGAGGATCGCCATCGCCGCGCTGGCGGTCGGAGTCCTCCAGTCGTGTCTCGACGAGTCGCGCCAGTACGCACTCGACCGCAAGAGCTTCGGACAGCCCATCGGGTCCTATCAGGCGATCGCATTCAAGATCGCCGACCTCCAGGTCATGACGGAAGCCGCACGGCTACTGACATACCGAGCCGCGTGGCTAAAGGACACGGGCAGGCCCTTCAAGCAGGAGGCGGCGATCGCCAAGCTGTATGCAACCGAAGCCGCTGTGGCGGCAACGCGCGATGCGACCCAGATCTTCGGCGGCTACGGGTTCATGGATGACACGCTCGTGGCCCGCCAATATCGTGACTCGAAGATCCTCGAGATCGGTGAGGGAACCTCCGAGGTGCAGCGCCTCGTGATCAGCAGGGGTCTGGGGTTGCCGATCAGGTGACGACCTCGACCTCGATGAGGTCGGTGCGGTACTCGGCGACGAGGTCGGGATCAGGCGCGACCCCGAGTCCGGGACCGCTTGGCACGCGCACCACTCCCCCATCGAACCGCGACGCGGTGACGTCGGCACAGAGGAAGAGCTCAGCCGGCGCGACGTCGGAGACGAAGGCTGTCGGATCCGAGGCGAGGAGGTCGGTGTACGCCCTTCCGATACCCGTCTCTAGGAGCCCTGACGCACGCCACTTCTTTCCGAGCCTCGTCGCCGCCTCCACGACCGCGAGCGCACCGCTCCACCCGAGGCGCCCAGGCTTTACCGTCACACCGGCGACGGATGGCAGGTCGAGGGCGCGAAGCGCGCCTTCGACCGTCGATGCTGACTCGTCGGCGAACAAGGGGATTCCGCTGGTCTCGGCGAACTCGATGGCGTCCGACGAATGCCAGTCCGAGAAGAGCTCCTCGATGTACGCGAGACGCACCTCTGTCAGCGCAACACGGTCGTCGTCGGTGAGCGCAGAGAAGGATCGATTCCCGTCGACGCCCAGCGCGACATCGGGATGCCGTTCGCGGATCGCGACCAAGTGCTGCGTCTCGCCGGGGGCGACCTTGACCTTGAACGCTCGAATGCCTTGTTCGAGCAATACCCCGACCCGGTCGAGGGCTCCATCGATCCCTACCGAGACCGAGATCGGCACACTGCTTGTGATGCACGGCAGGAGTGACGAGCCCGAGAGCAGGGCACCACGGTCGCTCTCGGCCTCGTCGATCGCAGCAGCGAGGGTCGCGGTGGCGATGCCTTCGCGGGCTCGGGTCACGAGCTGGGCGATCGTCTCGTCCTGGCCGGGATAGGGTGCTGCCTCACCCCATCCGACCACATCGTCACCGACCGCCACCAGGACGGTCGTGCGCCGATCGATTCGGCCGGTCGCGGTTCGGAACGGCTCCCTGAGCGGGATCTCGAGGACATGCAGCCGGACTGCGACAGGGTCTCGTGGCATGGCTGTCGACGTTAGCGGGGACGCCTGGGGTCGGTGGCCATGTGGTGTACCGTTCGATGCGTGATGGGCCAGTGAATCCCTACCTCGTCGGCGCGGTGATCATTGCCTGCTTGATGCTCCTCGTGTGGCTCATCAGCCTGATCATCTCTGACGTGTCGATCGTCGACATCGCGTGGGGCTCGGGGTTCGTGCTCGTGGCGTGGGCAACCGCCATCACCAGTGGCGAGTGGGGACCGGTCACCGTGGTCATGGTGGGAGCGACCACGCTTTGGGGCCTGCGCCTGTCCGGGTACCTGGCGTGGAGGAATCTCGGCCACGGTGAGGATCCCCGGTACGCACGGATGAGGCAGGCGCGTGGACCCTCGTTCCGTTACACGAGCCTCATCATCGTCTTCGGACTGCAAGGTTTGCTGATGTGGGTCATCTCGATACCGCAGCAGGCAACATCGGGATCCACTGCGCAAATCGGCGTCCTCACGGCCGTCGGTATGGCGGTGTGGGCGGTGGGTCTCGCATGGGAGACAGCCGCTGACCTCCAGCTCGCACGATTCAAAGCCAACCCTGACAACCAGGGCAAGGTCCTCGACTCGGGTGTGTGGCGGTTCTCGCGCCATCCGAACTACTTCGGCGACTTCACCGTCTGGTGGGGTCTGTACCTCATCGCTGCATCGGCAGGGGCATGGTGGACGTTCTTCGCTCCGGCCGTCATGAGCTTCCTCCTGCTCAGGGTGTCGGGGGTGACACTGCTCGAGAAGAGCCTCACGAAGACCAAGCCGCAATACGCCGACTACGTGGCGAGGACGAACGCGTTCTTCCCCGGCCCGCCGCGACGGAGGTCGTGATCGGCACCCGAGCCCGGACCAGAACACGGCATCTCGGGGTCCGATCGGGGGAATCCCCAATGGCTATGAACGCCCGGGCGGTGGACGATGTGGGGAGCAAGTCGAGAAAGGATCGCTGATGACCACACAACCCACCGAAACAGGACTCTCCACCGAGTCGAGGAACTGGGGAGCCATCGGACACCTGTCCGCGTTCGTCCAGTTCATCGGAATCCCTGCGCTCGTCGGGCCACTGGTGGTGTGGCTCATGAAGAAGGACGACCCGTTCGCAGCCGACCAGGCCAAGGAGGCGTTGAACTTCAACATCTCGATGGCGATCTACTTCGTGGCATCACTGTTCGCGATCATCGTGCTCGTCGGGATCATCCTCGTTCCCGTGGTGCTGGTCAGCTGGTTCGTCCTCGTGATCGTGGCAACGATCAAGGCGTCCAACGGAGTGGCGTATCGCTATCCCGCGACGATCCGCTTCATCGACTGACGACAACTGGTGACGACCCGGTCGTGGGCTCCACTTCGAGCCCACGACCCGAACGTCGTCGTGTATCGTCGGGCGAGATCCAACCAAGGAGCATCGATGCGACGAAACACGGTCCTGTGGATCCTCCAGATCTTCTTCGGCCTGTACTTCATCCTCGTGGGAATCATGCACTTCGTGGTTCCAGAAGGCCTGCCCGACCCGATGTCATGGATGTACGAACTGTCCGACACTTTTCATGTCGTCTCAGGAACGGCTGAAATCCTCGGCGGGTTGGGACTCATCCTTCCGAGCGTCACCCGGATCCGACCGGCCCTCACGGTGCTGGCAGCTGCAGGCCTCGTGATCGTGATGCTCGGTGCCGCCGTGTGGCACATCAGCCGTGGCGAACCTGTGTCCGTGGTTCAGAACATCATCATCGCAGCCATCCTCGCTTACGTCGCCTACGGCCGCTGGAAGCTCGAACCCATCCCAGAGCGCGGATCGGCGCGGGTGGCGTGACGGCAGTCCCGCACAGAGGGCGGCAGGGTCGATGACGCGACTCGGCCGCATCCGGAGCTGGGCGGAGGACGGATTCACCGCCCACGCCCAGAGGCTGGAGGTGGCAAGGGCTGAAGGACACTACGACGACTACTTCCGCATCCGATCCGGGTACCTCCGCACCAGGGTCGACAGCGACAACGACGCTTTCGACTCGCTCATGAACATGGCAGAGACGGTTCTGGAGGGGTTCGAGTCGCCATCGGGTCCGGAGGAGCTGCTCCGCGCCGCAGCAGCGAGCGTGGTGTGGGAACAGAACGAGGATGTCCGCGCCGAGCTGTGGCGTCCCGTATGGAGTGAGACGTTCGACCGCGCCGGTGCCAACCTCCGCCACGACGGCGTGACCCCCCACAAGGCCTCCATGCTGTGGCGTATAGCCCACTTGAGGATCTTTGGCGCGCTCCCGTCGATCGACCGCCTCGCTACGGCAGTCCGATCCACGGTCCGCACCGTCCCGTTCTATATCTTCGTCAACGTACCCATCGAGGAGGTTCTGAGCATCGCCTCGGGGTGCACGGACGAGTACGCGTCCCTCGTCGATGACGCTGACTCCTGGATCGACCCCAACTCGTGATCCGTTCAACGCGGGGTTGGCAGACCGCGCTGGTATTCTCCCCCCGCCGGTCACGACGTTGGCCGGCTCCATCCGGGGTAGCTCAATTGGCAGAGCGGCGGACTGTTAATCCGTAGGTTGTGGGTTCAAGTCCCACCCCCGGAGCCAGGACGTGCGAGAGTTCAAGCGCACACGATGCGTCGGTCGCTGACCCCCGCTCCTCATCTCGCCACGCACGATGGAGCGCGGGCGATCGGAGGCCGTGAACTCTGACCGGTAAAATGCTCATGCAAACGCCAGCTGCTTCCGGTAGGTTCGGACGGCGGGACGGAGAAGGCAGCCCCACGCGATCGAAGGGGTATGAAATGGGGAGTTTCTTCAGACGGGTCATCCCGCTGTTCACGGTGGTCGCCATGCTGGCGTTGCCGGCGACGGCCGGGGCGGTGGCCGGATTCAGCGGTCCAGTGTTCGGCTTGGGCACGTCGGATGGCGGTGCCGTGCTCGTCGCCGATGCGGGCGCAGGCATCAGGACGCTGCAGGGAAGCGTGATCCAATCGACGATTCCCCTCCCGGGTGTGACCGCCGTGAGTTCGGCCAGTGCCGATGTCCTTTGGGCAACCACAGGAGCAGGTGACGATCCCGAGTCAGACACGGGGCAGGCCGTCCATCGCATCGTCAATGGCGTGCCGACGATGGTGGCGAACCTGTTCGAGTTCGAGGAGACGAACAATCCGGACGGTCAGGATCCATTCGACTCGAACCCATATGACATCCAGGCGCTCGGTCCGGAGAATGCCCTCGTGGTCGATGCTGGTGCCAATGCCCTCCTCGAGCTCGATTCGACCGGGACCGGCGAGGTGATTGCCGTGTTCCCTGACGAGCTCGTGTCGACGGAGAACATCAAGACCCTCGCGGGATGTCCCGGTTCGGGAGCACCGTTCTGCGGGTTCCCCGATGAGATGCCAGCACAAGCGGTCCCGACGAGCGTCGCCATCGGGGCCGACGGCTCCTACTACGTGGGCGAGTTGAAGGGCTTCCCGGGTCCGACGGGTGAGTCGAACATCTGGCAGATCGACCCGTCTGCCTCGAATACGACATGCCCGAGCGTCGATTGCGTCAAGCTGTTCGACGGGAGCTTCACGTCGATCATCGATCTTGCGTTCCACGACGGACGGCTCTACGTCGCCGAGATGGACGAGCAGAGCTGGGCAGCGGTCGAGATCTTCCAGGGTGGCGTCGGAGGCACGATCAGTTCGTGCGATGTCGTGACGAAGGCGTGCGAGATCCTGCGAACGGGCATCCCGATGCTCACGGCAATCACGTTCGACGGCAACGGCACCCTGTGGGCGAGCCGGAACACGCTGGTTCCCGGTGCTGCGGAGGTCTTCGCCATCCATGTGTCGATGCCGATGATGGGCCTGGTTGACACCTCACAGGGATCGTGGACGCTCCCGACGAGCGCCCCAGCGTTCTTCTTCGGGAACCTAGGGACTTCCCGATGATCGGCGACTGGAACTGCGACGGAGTCGACACTCCTGGCCTCTATCGGCAGTCGGACGGCTTCGTGTACCTACGCAACAGCAACACGCAGGGCGTTGCCGACATCCGGTTCTTCTTCGGGAACCCGGGCGATGTCCCTGTGGTGGGTGACTTCAACGGGGATGGCTGTGACACGGTGTCGCTCTATCGACCGGAGACGAGCGAGGTGTTCGTCATCAACGCCCTGGGCGCCAACGATGGCGGGCTCGGTGCAGCGGCGTCGAGCTTCGTGTTCGGGGATCCCGGGGACGCGCCATTCGTAGGGGACTTCAACGGTGACGGCATGGAAACGGTCGGGTTGCATCGTGCCTCGACCGGATTCGTCTACTTCCGGAACTCGTTGACGACTGGTAACGCCGACAACTCGTTCTACTGGGGCGATCCGGGTGACGTCGTACTCGCAGGCGACTGGGACAACGACGGTGTCGACACACCGGGCCTGTTCCGGGCGTCGGACTCGACGTTCTACTGGACCAACTCCAACGCTGCCGGCACGGCAGATGGATCGGCCACGGTGACGGTGACAGGAACACCGTATCCGGTTGCTGGCCACTTCGGCTGATCGTTCCCAGTCCGAAGGCGGAGCCCGGCACCCACGAGGTGCCGGGCTCCGCCCCGTGGGAACCGCAGGGTAGGTCGGCATGACCTCAGCGGCTGATCTCGATCCACCCGAGTCTCCGAACGGCAAGGAGGTCGTCGTCCCGCGCAGTCGCCACGCATGGCGCAGGTGGCTCGCCTCGAACCACGGACGGACCGAGGGTCTGTGGATCGTCTACCGCAAGAAGTCGAGCGACCTCGAGGGACCTGTCTACGACGATCTGGTCGAAGAAGCCCTGTGCTTCGGGTGGATCGACAGCACGACCCGTCGTGTCGATGACGACAGGACGGTGCAATGGTTCTCTCCTCGCCGCGCCGGAGGGATGTGGTCCGCGCTCAACAAGGAGCGGATCGCACGGCTCATCGAACAGGGACAGATGACCGAGGTCGGTCAGGCAGCGATCGACCGGGCGAAGGCCGACGGCTCGTGGTCCCAGACCGACTCGGTCGACTCCCTCGTCGTGCCCCCTGATCTCCAGGCGGCACTCGATGGAGTCGCCGGAGCAACCGCTGCGTACCTCGCGATGGCCGACTCGACCAAGAAGCAGTACCTGTGGTGGATCCACTCCGCAAGGCGACCATCCACCCGCGCCGATCGGATCGAAGAGACCGTCCGGAGGCTCGTTGCCAACCCGACGGACTCCGTGTGATCGACGACACCGGATGTCGGATCGGGTGATCGGAGATTCGAGTCGGCGTGTGGTCCCGGAGCACACCTCCGGGACCACACGCCCACGTCATCAGGGTTCGATGAACCATCCGGCGACGGGTAGCCACGGCGACTCGCCCACGGTGAGGGTCGCGTCCGCGTTGCCCTGCGTGTTCGTGTACCGGAAGTAGAACGTGGCATCCGAAGGTCGGAAGATCGCCGGTGTGTCCACGCCATCGATGATGCCCCAGTCACCGGCCACGAGTCGGTCAGCAGGATCGCCGAAGAAGAACTCGGCGTCTGCAATCCCCTGGGTATGGGACTGGCGGAAGTAGACGAACCCTGTCGACTCCCTATGCAGCCCCACAGTCTCGATCCCGTCGCCGTTGAAGTCACCGACGAACGGTTTGTCCCCCGGGTTACCGAAGAAGTATGAGAACTCCGCAGCACCCAGACCACCCTCGTTGGCGCCGAGCTCGTTGATGATGAACGCCCGACCCTCCGAGGGTCGATAGATGCTCACCGTGTCGCACCCGTCGCCGTTGAAGTCACCAACGATCGGGATGTCCCCGGGGTTGCCGAAGAAGAACCGGATGTCACCGATCCCCTGACTGTTGGAGTTGCGCAGGTACA
>CAZYGP010000048.1:0-10171 GCA_964647265.1 uncultured Acidimicrobiaceae bacterium
AGATGGCGGTCCGAGGATGGATCGTGGTGAGCGTCGACTATCCGTTCGTGCCGGCGGCGACCTTTCCCGACCAGATCGTCGCCCTCCACGGAGGTCTCCGCTGGCTCCGCGACCACGCCGATGAGTACGGGATCGATCGCGAGTCCCTCTTCGTGACGGGAGGCTCTGCGGGGGCGCATCTCGCGTCGCTTATCGCCCTCACGGACCACGCATCGGAGTGGACGCTCCGGCGCCCCGGGGAGGCTCCGGTCGCGGGTGCCGTCGTGATGTATGGAGTGTTCGACCTGCTCAACCGCCATGGCGTCAGGGACTTCTGGCCGGTCGTCACGCGCTCGTTGATCAAGGCCGACCCCGATGTGGAGCCTGAGAAGTTCCACCGGGGATCACCGATCGATCACGTCCACCGGGATGCGCCTCCGTTCCTCGTGGTCCACGGAGCCAACGACTCCCTCGTCCCGATCCACGAATCGGAGCACTTCGTTGCAGCCCTGGAAGCAGAGTCTTCCCGTCCCGTCGCGTTCGTGGCGCTCGAGGGAGCGACCCATGCATTCGACGCCGTCGACTCGCTCCGGACACAGAACGTTGTTGCGGGAATCGCAGCGTTCCTCGAAGCGATCCGTCGCACCCGCTCGTCGCCCGACTCAGCGGAGTCGACCGATCCGTTCGATACGATGCAGGGATGATCGAGATCGGGGCGACCGCGAACATGTCGTTCACCGTCGATGAGGCGTCGACCGCCATCGCCCTCGGCTCGGGGGACGTCCCCGTTCTCGCCACCCCGAAGGTGGTTGCCCTGGTCGAGTCAGCGGCAGTTGCCGCGCTCGCGGGGATGCTCGAGGACGGCCAGACCTCCGTCGGCACCAATGTCACGCTCGATCATCTCGCGCCGACTCCGGTCGGGGGTTCGGTACTCGCCACTGCGACCGTCACCTCGGTGGATCGGAGGACCATTCGTTTCGACGTCGCCGTGACCGATGACGATCGAACCGTGGCGAGGGGAACCCATGTTCGTGTGGTGGTCGACCGGAGCCGCTTCGGCGGGAGCGCATGATCCCGCTCCGCCCTTTCGGGTGGCGAGTGTCAGGACAGCCACTCGACGCGGCACCACGTGCGCCGTTGGCACGATGGGCACTGCATCCAGCGACTGTACGAACGCCCGGGGACCCATGCGGAGATGGCGAAGATCCGCACGACGGTCTCCACGAGGGAGATCCGTGAGCGGACCCGGCACGCCGAACAGGTGATCACGGCGGTGCCTGACTCTCGGGGACCCGCCGAATAAAGTGCCTCGTGGCCCTTGACCTCGTGGCGGTGGATCAGGGGATCGTCACGAAGGGTGTCGTCGATCTCGATCGGCGGTGCCTCGAACAGGGCCCGCTTTCCCTCGCGATCCTTCCGCCCGGTCACAGCAGCGCCTCGATGTTGACCGCAAGCTCGCGATACGCCTCTGCTGCTCGGGACCTCGGCGCATGGTGGAGCACGGAGATCCCCTCACCGGGTGCCTCGGCCACCCTGACGGATCGTGGGATCGGTGGCTCGATGACCGTGAGCCCGTGCACCTCCTGAACCTCGCGGAGCACGCGCTTGGAGAGATTCGTACGGCCGTCGAACATCGTTGCGACGCCTCCGAGGACGCCGAGGCGCTCGTTCGTGTAGTGCCTCACGTCCTCGATGGTATCGAGGAGTTGGCCGACACCCCTGTCGCTGAGCGTCTCGGCCTGGAAGGGGACGAGCACCGTGTCGGCGGCGGTGAGCGCGTTCACCGTGAGGATCCCGAGCGACGGCCCGCAGTCGATGAGCACGATGTCGTAGGAATCCGCCACCTCCGAAAGAGCGCGCTTCAGCACGAACTCACGCCCTGTCTTGGTGAGGAGGTGGATCTCGGAGCCCGCCAGGTCGATCGACGAGGGGAGGATGTCCGGTCCGTCGCGTTCGATCAGCACATCGAGAGCTCCGGTACGCCCGAGGAACACGTCGTGGATCGTCGCCTCGAGATGGTCGGGGTCGCTGTCGGTTGCGTATGTCAGGCAGGCCTGGGGGTCGAGATCGACCATCAGTATGCGACGGCCGCGCTCGGCCAGGGCCTCGGCGACGGAGTGGACCGTAGTCGTCTTCGCGACCCCGCCCTTCTGGTTCGCGACCGCGATCACCGTTGCCATGATCCGATACTACGTGGTGGCTACTCGGTGGTGGACGGGTGCCATTCGAACCGTCGTCCCCCATCTCGGTGTCGTGTGTCAGCGCGCTGGTCCCGGTGCGCACACGGGGGCCCCCGGCTCCTGCACGACAGGGTGTCCGGTTCGCTCGATGACCACAGGAACGAGGCACGCTCCGATGCGCCCATCCGGCTCGTACACGAACTGGGCGATCGCCGTTGTCGTGGATCCGGGTGGATATGCCTGCCACACGAGGTTCCCGAGTCCCCATGCGATCGGCCTGCCGTTGTAGAACTCGAGCGGCTGGAGGACGTGATGGTGATGGCCAAAGATGCCATCGGCGCCCGCGTCGATCCACGCGATGGCCTGGCGCCGCTCGAATGCGCCGGGTGTTGCCTCATACTGGACACCCCAATGCGCCGTCACGAGCACGAGGTCGGCAGACTCCTTCGCCTTGCGGATCGCCTCGGAGATCGACTCGGTGTCGTCCCCTCGCGTCATGCCGGGCCGATCGGCGCCCGCAACCCAGGATCCCGTCTCGGGGCCCACGCCGCCGCTCCCGATGACAGCGACCTTCCAACCGTTCACCTCGGTGATGAAGGGCTCGTACGCCTCCGCAGAGTTCGCTCCCACACCGACAGGTGCGATTCCGACGGCTCGGAGGTTGTCCCTTCCATCCAGCATCGCCTCGAACCCGAAGTCCATGCTGTGGTTGTTCGCGAGGTTCGCGACCTCGACTCCCGCAGCGGCCATCGACGGTAGCGCGGCAGGGTCGCATCGGAAGATCCACGGCTTGTCCCATGGCGTGCCCAGGTTCGACGGTGAGCACTCCAGGTTGACGATCGTCAGGTCGTCCCGCAAGAACGCACCGCCGAGACCGGTCCACGCATCCTCGTAGCCCGTTGTCGGGAAGGAGCGCACAAACGACGGATCGAGATTGACGTCGCCGGTTCCCGACACGACGAGGCGCCTTCGGGGGGTCTCGATCGGCCCGATCTCGATCGCTACGGTGGTGGTCACCTCGGCAACGGTCGTGGTCGTTGTCGTCTCGATCGGGGCGAGCGACGTGACGGGTGTCAAGCCGACCGGAGCGGGTCCCGTTGTGGCAGAGGACGCCGCACAACCACCGGTGATGACGGTGACCAGGACCGCACCCAGGAGATGTCGCGGGACCATGGCCTGAACGCTACAGCGTGAACGAACGAGCCAGCGGTCCGGTCGGACGACCGACCCCGAGGGGAGGACCGTCCGTCGGGCATTGCAGCGTCAGGCGTTGTCGTGCTGGCCGGCACGGGATGGACCGAACACGGCCTCCTCCCACGTCCTGATGACGGCGAGGAGCCTCTCGGGTGCCTCGAGCATCGGGACATGACCGATCCCGTCGAAGATCGCATGCGTCCAGTCGGGTCGCTGGCGCGCCATCCATCGAGCGGTCTCCACCTGGATCAGGCGATCCTCCGTTCCGTGGACCAGCAAGGTCGGTTGCGTGGCACGGTGAAGCACGCTGGCGAATCGCGACCGGCGAAGGACGTACGGAGCGATCGAACGTACCGCCTCGACGAGCGCATCGGTCGACCACGGTTGGGACCTTCGGAGCCTCGCGATCTCCAGGGCGTGGTCCCACACCTCCTCGTCCAGCCCGTCAGCGTCCTTTGCGACGAACGCGAGGAACTCCGCGACGCCCTCCTCCGCCGTTTGGGTTGCTCGATACAGGTCGACGAGCCTCGATCCGGCACCGGGCAGGAGGGGAACGGACAGCCGAGCCGCGGCAGTGGGGCGGATCGCGAGCCAGTTCGTCACAGGGGCCGCAGGGTCGATGAGGACGAGGCCCTCGACGAGATCCGGGTAGGTCTCGGCAACGAGGAGGGAGATGAGTCCTCCCATCGAGTTCCCGATCAGGATTGCCCGGTCGCCGAAGTGCTTGATGGCATCTGCGACGAGCTTCGCGTTGACCTCCACCGTGGATCCTCGATCGAGGGGAGGTGTGTATCCGAACCCGGACAGATCGGGTGCGACCACGCGATGGGTCTTGATCAGTTCGGGCGCGATGAGGCTCCAGTTGTACGCGGATCCCTCGAGGCCGTGGACGCCCACGATGAGTGGACCCGCCCCCCCGTGATCCAGGACCGAAACGGCCCCGTCCGAATCGATGGTGATGCGCTCCATTGTCAGATGATCTCCAATCCCTCGAGGAGCGATCTCGTCTCGCCTCCAGCGAAGATCCCCTGGAAGTAGAACCGCGACACTCCGACCGCGGCGAGGCCATCGAGTTGAGCCCTCACCTGCTCATAGGTGCCTCGAGGGGTCTTGCGACGATCAAAATGTGCCTCGAGTTCCTCTCGTGAGATGCCCGCATCGGCCGCCCGCATGTCCATGAGATCCTCGAACTCGCCTTCGGTCGCTGCGGCGAGCACCTGGCCACTCGATGACAACCTGATCGTGTCAGGGTCCCGACCGGCGTCAGCGGCCGCCTGCCTGCATCGGGCGATGCGGTCTGCGATGTCCGTTCCCGGGTAGACGTTGAACTCGTGGGCGTATCTACCGGCAAGGCTCGGCGTCTTGTGGCTGCCCAGGCCCCCGACGAGGAGCGGGATCGCACGATCGGGCGAGGGTGCGAGCGGGAAGGCTTCGAGTTGGTAGCGGTTCCCCCGATAACCGGGGTGAGCGGGATCGAACGCGGCGCTGAGATAGCCGAGCGCCTCCTCGAGCATGTCGAAGCGCTCCGCCATCGGTGGGTATGGGAATCCGAAGACCTCGTGTTCCCTGTCGAGCCACCCGGTTCCGACCCCGAGGACGAACCGTCCCCCCGACATCAGGTCGATCGTCACCGCCATCTTCGCGAGCACGGCAGGATGGCGGAACGTGATCGGGGTGACGAGCATCACGAGCTCGAGGTCCTCCGTCTCCCTGGCGAGGCCGCCGAACTGCGCGAACGCGTCCGGTGCAGGGGTCGATGCCGCCTCGTCCTCCGATAGCGCCATGAGGTAGTGGTCGGGTAACGCAAGCGCGACGAGCCCGTGATCATGCGCGAACCTCGCGCCTTCCAGCACGTGTTCGTACTCACCTGCGACCTGCAACGCGTACTCCATCACCACCCCCACAGGCTAGGCGGGGTCAGAGCATGCAGGACTCCGAACGACCTCCCGCCGACCGTTCGGGCAGCAGCGCCTCCACGGCGCCGACCACTACCGACCATATGGATTCCAGCCTCGGTGTGTCGTAGGTTGTCCGAGGAAGGAAGGATCCCAATGCGACAGTCGTACTTCTCGCCCGCCATGTTCACGTTCCTCAAGGACCTGGCAGCGAACAACAACCGCACATGGTGGGAGGCGAACAAGGACCGCTACGTCAGGTTGATCCGCGATCCCGCCAAGGAGTTCATCGCCGACTTCGAACCACGCCTCCAGGCGCTCTCGGATCACTTCGTCGCCGACGTTCGCACGAACGGCGGTTCGCTGATGCGGCCGTATCGCGACACCCGGTTCTCGACCGACAAGACGCCGTACAAGACGAACGTCGGTATCCAGTTCCGCCACGAGATCGGGAGGGACGTCCACGCACCCGGCTTCTACCTCCACATCGCTCCTCGGGACTGCTGGGCGGGCGTGGGCTTGTGGCGGCCCGAACCGAAGGTCGCAGGGAGGATCCGTGACGCGATCGTCGAGGATCCCGCCGGATGGAGGAAGGCGACGCGGCTCGAGGCGTTCACCGACGTCTGGTCGATCGATCGGGGTGACGACGAGATGCTGAAGCGGGTTCCGCGTGGGTATGACCAGGACTCCCCGTTCGCCGACGACCTGCGGATGAAGAGCTTCACCGCAGGGCACAGACTGGCCCAGAAGGATGTGACCTCACCGGAGTTCGACAACCAGCTCGCCGCCGTGTACGCAGCGGCAGGGGGCTTCACGGGGTTCCTGTGTCGGGCGGTCGGCCTTCCGTACTGACGAGGTGCGGGCGGTCCGCTCCGATCTGCCCTCGATCCACGCTTCAGGCGAAGCGGTCTGCCGCTCGATGTGCGAAGCCGCGGAAGTCGAAGTCGGTGTCGAGTGACCATCGGAAGGCGAGGCCGTCGAGTGCACCGAGGAGGAGTTCCGCCCGGATCGCCGCCTCGGTTCCTCCAACGTTCCCATCGGCCCTGGCCATCGCATCGGCGAATCGCTCGACCCGTCGCATGTGGTGCCTGAGGAACCTGCGTCTCGTGCCGTTCCCGGAACTCTCTCCCTGGAGGGCGGCCATCACGTAGACACGAGCGAGTTGGGGCTGCTCCTCGAAGAACCGGATGTAGGCCGACACGAGGTCATCGACCGTGTCCGTGCCGGAGCCATCGGGGTCAGGGTCCACGGCGTCGATCGCCTCCCTGACGACTCGCAGGATCGCCTCCTCCTTCGAGTCGAACAGGTTGTAGAACGATCCCGCTCGGACCTCCGCGAGGTCGCAGATCGCCTTGAGCGTCGCCGCCTCGAGGCCGCCGTCGGCCAAAAGGGAGCGCGTCGCGTCGATGATGCGGGCCTCGGTCTGGATTCCTGCCTGATATCGAACCACGGTGCACGTCCTCGTTGAGCATCGTATGCGATTGCGGCGCTCGACTCAATTGTTGAGTGCGCACTCCAATTTGAGTGTATACTCAAAAACCACAATGGCGCCGGTCGGATGGTGGACGGTGCCTCCTTCGGCGGTGGACAACGAGGTCGTGATGAGCCATTACAAGAGCAACCTGAGGGACATCGAGTTCAACCTCTTCGAGTATCTGAAGGTCGGTGATCACTACGGAACCGCACCTTTCGATGCCTTCGACGAGGACACGGCGAGGGATGCCCTTCGCGAGGTCGACCGCCTCGCCCGTGAGGACTTCGCCGCGAGCTTCGTCGACTCCGATCGTATCCCACTCGAACTCATCGACGGTGAGGTGAAGCTCCCGTCGTCCGTACACAGGAGCCTCGACACGTTCTTCGACGGCGGATGGCACCTCCTCGGGATCGAGCAGGGCCTCGGGGGCTTCGGCGCTCCGGACTCGCTCCGATGGGCGACCACGGAAGCGCTCGTCGGGGCGAACCCATCGGCATTCCTGTACGCCTCCGGCCTGCTCATGGCCCGCGTGATCGCGGCCGTTGGAACCGAGGAGCAGAAGCAGACCTGGGCGCGGTGGATCATCGAGAAGCGCTGGGGCGCCACCATGGTCCTCACCGAACCGGATGCCGGCTCGGACGTCGGGAACGGCACGTCAAAGGCCGTCCTCGTCGAGGGGAGCACGTACCACCTCGAAGGCGTGAAGCGATTCATCACGTCCGGTGAGAACGACTACTACGAGAACATCGTCCATCTCGTGCTTGCGCGTCGCGAAGGCGGGGAGCCGGGCACCAAGGGGCTTTCGATGTTCATCGTGCCCAAGTACCTGGTCGATCAGGATGGCACCGTCACCGACCGCAACGGCGTCCACACGACGAACATCGAGAAGAAGATGGGCATCAAGGGCTCTGCGACGTGCGAGCTCACCATGGGCCTGGGCGAGCCGTGCGTCGGGTACCTCGTGGGTGATGTGCATGAGGGGATCAGGCAGATGTTCCTCGTGATCGAGGATGCACGGATGCTCATCGGCGTCAAGTCGGCAGCGACCCTGTCGACGGGGTACCTCAACGCTCTCGAGTACGCCAAGGAACGGGTCCAGTCGGCGGACATGACCAGGATGACCGACAAGACGGCTCCCAGGGTGGAGATCATCCGGCATCCCGACGTCCGGCGCATGTTGATGCTCCAGAAGTCCTACGCGGAAGGGATGCGGGCGCTCTGGATGTACGCAGCCATGACGCTCGACAGGGTGAAGCTCGAGCCCGAGGACCCCTACTGGGCGAGGATCAACGACCTGCTCCTGCCCCTCGTGAAGGGCTATTCGTCGGAGAAGGCCTACGAGCTGCTCGCCACTTCGCTCCAGGTATTCGGCGGATCGGGCTTCACCCAGGACTACCCGATCGAGCAGTACATCCGCGATGCCAAGATCGACACGCTCTATGAGGGAACGACGGCGATCCAGGCACTCGACCTGTTCTTCCGCAAGATCGTCCGGGACCAGGGTCAGACACTGATGCGCCTCGCGGAGGGCATTCTCGAGTACGTCAAGGGGGGTTCCGATGAGCTCGCGTTCGAGCGCCAGGCACTCGGCAGCGCGCTCGAGGAGCTCCAGAACCACATCGGCGTGCTCGTCGACCACTCGGTCACGTCGATGAAGGAGCCGTCCCAGATCTACAAGGTCGGGTTCCACACGAACTCCCTCCTCGAGAGCCTCTCGGAGGTCGTCATCGGGTGGCTCCTGTTGGAGCACGCCGAGGTCGCGCTGCGGGCGCTCCCCGCTGCGACCGGTGAGGATGTTGCGTTCTACACGGGCAAGGTCGCCTCCGCCCGGTTCTTCGCACGGGACGCATTCCCGAAGGTCGCGGTCCGGACCGCTGCCGCCCAGGACGAGGATGCGTGGCTGATGGACCTCCCCGACGCGGCGTTCTGAGGGGACGGCTACCGTTCGCGGCATGCGTGCGACCTACGACGCCATTGTCGGGCTGCGGGCGATCCGGCAGTTCGCCGACCGTCCGGTCGATCCCGATGACCTCGATGCGGTCCTCCAAGCGGCACGGTGGACCGGCTCGTCGGCGAACAGCCAGAACTGGTCGTTCATCGTGGTCGACGACCCCGACCGCAAGCACCGCCTGACGGGCGCGGGCGACTTCACGACGCCGATGGCGAATGCCCCGATGGTGATCTGCCTCGTCGAGGAACCCGGAGGCTACGAGTTCGACACCGGCAGGGTCGCGCAGAACGTCATGCTCGCGGCCGACGCGCTCGGCCTCGCGTCGTGCCCGATCACGCTGCACCGTGACGATGTGGCCGCCGATGTGCTGGAGCTCCCGGAAGGTCGACGTTGTCGGTACGCGATCGCCCTTGGATACCCCGGCCCGGAGTCCGGTCCGGCACGCTTCGGCGGCCGAAAACCCCTCGATCAGCTCGTCCACCGGAACTCCTACCGGACGTGAGACCGGATCGCCCTTCGTCACCCCTGTGAGACGAAGCGAGAGATCCCCGCCTCGGTGGCCATCCACACGACTCCTGATTCATCGACCTCGATCGCCCAGACGCGATCGTCCGCCAGCCCGTCACGATGGGTCCAGCGAGTCCACTCGTCGCCGTCGAAACGAAGCACACCAGCTTGCAGCGTGCCCGCCCACAGCTGACCGTCAGGAGCCACGTCCAGCGCGATCACCACTTCGTTCTCGAAGCCGCGGTAGTCCTCCCACGCATCCGAACGGAACCGGGCAATACCACCGCGATCGGTGCCCACGTAGATCGAGCCGTCGGGAGCCGCTGTCAGGCTCTGGATGTCGTCGGGTCCCCACTGATCCCAGTCGTCACTTTCCAGACCACGGCTGTGCCGCTTCCACTCTGTCCCGTCGAAGCGCACCAGCCCACAGTCCGCGGTGCCGATCCAAAGCGTGCCGTCCGGAGTGACGGCCATGCTGGTGATCACCGTGCAGCCTTCCGGCAGCACCGGAGCGGGAGTCCACTTGCCGCCGGCGTGGTTCGCCGGACCACCACTTCCGCGGCGCTGGATGGCCCAAACGCCGCCATCGGGGGCACCGATCAGCGGGGTGCCGTACAGGCCGCTGCCCTCGCTCGGTGGAGCGTCACCCTGCCCACCCTCGGCGTGCCACTCACCGTCGAACCAGGAGATGCTGTTACTGTTGCCCGCCCAGACGATGCCGCTGGGTGTGGCGACGACCGAATCCACAAAGACACCATCGATGAGGGTGTCTCTGCCGAACGTGGTCCAAGCGCCTTCTGAGAGCCGGGTGACCCCCTTGTCCGTACCGATCCACATCGCCCCGTCCGGAGCGCGCTGAACATCTCGAACCATGTTGGAGAGCAGAGGGCTCTCCGAGCGCAGCCATCGCCATCCATCCTGTTCGCGGATTGCGACACCGTCAGTTGTGCCCGCGATGGGACGGCCGTTCGGGGCTATTGTGACGGCTCTT
>CAZYGP010000048.1:10181-11452 GCA_964647265.1 uncultured Acidimicrobiaceae bacterium
GGGGACCTGCTCCCACTCTGATCCCGAGTAGCGCATGGTGCCGGCGCCGGTGCCGAACCACACCGCGCCGAAATGGTCGGCTGCGGCCGCAAGCATTGCGCTCTCCGGCGAGGGCCACGGTGAGCCGGGCTCGTGAGCGACCCACCGCTCACCGTCGTAGACGGCGAGCGTGCCCAGGTGGTCGAACGCCCAGAGGTCACCGCCCGGGGAGGCGAGCAGCTCTTGACCGCCGAATACGGCGCGGTTGTCCGCTACCTCGACCCAAGTCCCGTCGCTGAAGCGCTGAATGCCCGAGATGCCGGGAGTGGCCTCCCAGGCCTGCGCAGATGCGTAGACATCCCCCACCGTGGTCTCTGCCAGGGATACGATCCACGGCGAGGACAGGCCTTCCGCCTCCGTGTACTGCGTCACACCAGCGTCGTCGACGACCGTCACGCCTCGGTTTGTGGCGAGCCACACTGAGCCATCGGCGGAGGCGAGCACGTCATAGACGGTCAGTTCCAGGACCGTCGTCCAAGCCTCGCCGTCGAAGGTCGCTGCTCCCCAAGCGGTGCCGACCCAGACCGCACCATCGGGAGTGACAGCCACCGACTCGACCATGTTGCCAGGAACACCGTCCTCAGCGCGGTACGTGGTGCGCCCACCCGTGTCGAGGTTCCAATGCACCACGCCACCTGTGGTCGCTGCCCACACAGAGCCGTCAGCGGCAAACGCCAGATCCGTCACGCTGTTGGTGTTGGTGATCGATGTGAAGCCCGGCGTCGGCTCGGGAATCGTGGTCGTGGTCGGAGGCAATGTCGTCGTGGTGGAAGGAGGGGAGGTGGTCGTGGTGGAGGTCGGGGAGGTGGTCGTGGTGGAGGTCGGGATCGTCGACCTGGTCGACGTGGAAGCCACTTCCTCGCCGGGGGAGCATCCGATGGCGATCAGTGCCGACAGGAGAAGGACGCAGCCCACGTGCTTCATCGGACACTTCCAGACACGCCCGTATGGGCGTACCCTCATCATACCTCGGGGATCAGGGCCGATCAGGGCCCGTGTGGGGAGCGATCGGGGATGTGGTGGCGACACGTGAGTGCTCCCCTGGTGCTTGCTCGAGCAGCTCGCAGTCACCGACGAGATCGTGAATGGCATGGTCGATACCAGCGGGAGCGACGGCGAACAGGAGGGTGAATGGGGGACTACACGGTCACCCGGACCTACTTCCCGCCGCGAGGACTCGACATCTTCCGCAGGTGCTGACGGATGATCCGGACCGCCCGAGAAGACCTAGC
>CAZYGP010000049.1:0-11249 GCA_964647265.1 uncultured Acidimicrobiaceae bacterium
ATGTACCTCGTCGATCACCTGCATCGCAACGGAGTAGGAGTGCTCCTCGATTGGGTGCCCTCCCATTTCCCCTCCGACGCCCACGGACTCGCGATGTTCGACGGCACCCACCTCTATGAACACGCCGATCCCCAGCAGGGCTACCACCCTGATTGGGACAGCCTCATCTTCAACTACGGCCGTCACGAGGTCCGCAGCTTCCTCCTCTCGAGCGCGACGATGTGGCTCGATCGGTATCACGCCGATGGGATCAGGGTGGACGCCGTCGCATCGATGCTGTACAGGGACTACTCCCGTCAGCCGGGGGAATGGGTACCCAACGTGTTCGGAGGACGCGAGAACCTCGAGGCCATCTCATTGCTGCAGCAGCTGAACACCTCCGTGTTCGGACAGTTCCCGGATGTCCAGATGTTCGCAGAGGAGTCGACCGCCTTTCCGGGAGTGACGGCACCGGTCGATCTGGGTGGTGTCGGGTTCGGTGAGAAATGGGACATGGGCTGGATGAACGACACGCTGCGTTACGTCGAGCGGGATCCCATCCATCGGAAGCACCACCATCACGAGCTGACGTTCCGGATGGTCTACGCATACAACGAGAACTTCACCCTTCCCCTCTCCCACGATGAGGTCGTCCATGGGAAGGGGTCGTTGCTCGGGAAGCATCCAGGTGACCGTTGGCAGCAGTTCGCAGGGTTGCGGGCACTCCTCGGCTACCAGTGGTCCCAGCCCGGCAAGGCCCTCCTGTTCATGGGAAGCGAGTTCGGGGTCAACGACGAGTGGAACCACGAGCAGGAACTCGACTGGTCCCTGCTCGCGCTGCCCGAGCATCGCGGCGTGCAGCAGTGGGTCGCCGACCTCAATCGATTCCTCGTGGCGACACCCGCCATGGCCGAACTCGACAACGATCCCGCCGGATTCCGATGGGTCGTCGGGGACGACGCCGCGAACAGCGTCTACTCGTACCTCCGCCTGGCAAGGGATGGGTCCCCGGTCTTGTTCGTCGCCAACTTCACTCCGGTGGTCCGCGAGGGGTACCGCGTGGGTGTCCCCGCGCCCGGTGAGTGGCAGGAGATCCTCAACAGCGACGATCCCCGCTATGGCGGAAGTGGCGTCGTCAATGGATCCGTGAACGCCGAACCCATCTCGACACACGGCTACGACCAGTCGGTCCAGATCAGGGTCCCACCGCTTGCAGCCGCCTTCTATGTCCCTGTGGGCTGAGTCGCCGACAGCGCCGGGCCGCTTCAGGCGATCCCAGCGGCGACCTTGGCGCCCCAGCGCTCGGCTCGTTCCAGCTCGCCGTCCGAGAGCGGTCCGGTCGCCCCTTCCACCCAGAAGCTCTCGGGGTCCATGGCCTGGCGAAGCTTCATCTTGCGCAGGCGCTTCGCAGCACCCGCAGCCGCGGATCCCGGGACGTGCGGTTTGGCGACCCGCGTGTCGAAGGCTGCAAAGGACGTGCCCTTGGGAGCCGAGAGGGTGCCGAGCCACTCCCTGATGCCGGGCCCGGTCGAGACGAACTCACCTGTGAACTCCTCGGCGTACTTGCCCTCCTGCGCGTCGTGCCGGGTGCCGGGGCGGGTCATCCCAAAGGCATGAGTAGGGCCTCCGACGATGAGGAGATCGATGTTGCTGCCGAGCGTCGACGGTGCGTCACCAACCTCGACCAGTTCCGTCTCGAGGACGGTTCCCGTGCCCGAGGCGATGGCGCGGGCCACCTCCATCGTGTTCCCGTACATGGATTCGTACACCACCAGACACCGCATGATCCCTCCATTGGTACTGCTGCGATTGTCCGCCCGAGTGCGGGTGCCGTCAACACGTGGCGAACACCGTTCGGAGGGTTCACCGCCAATCCAGGATGACCTTCGCGCATTCGCCGGATCGCATGACGTCGAACGCCGTCTCGTACTCGGACGCGGCGAAATGATGGGTGATGACGGGGGATACGTCGAGGCCCGTCTGGAGCATCGCGAGCATCTTGTACCAGGTCTCGAACATCCTCCTGCCATAGATCCCTTGGAGCGTCAGGCCCTTGAAGACTATGTCGTTCCAGTCGATCGGTGCCTGCCTCGGGGGGATCCCGAGGAGCGCGATGCCTCCACCGTTGTTCATGTGCGAGATCATGTCGTGGAGGGCACTCGGGTTGCCGGACATCTCGAGTCCGACGTCGAAGCCCTCCCTCATGCCGAGGTCGTCCATCGCACCCGACAGCGAGTCGCGATCCGCATGGAGCTCTCGATCGGCTCCCATTGCTGCGGCGAGGCGGAGCCGGTACTCGTTGACGTCGGTGACAACGACATATCGGGCGCCGACGTGCCTCGCGATCGCGACGGACATCATGCCGATCGGACCGGCGCCGGTTATGAGGACGTCCTCGCCGACGAGGTCGAAGTGGAGCGCCGTGTGGACGGCGTTGCCGAGGGGATCGAGGATGCTCGCGATGTCATCTGGCACGTCGTCCGGTACAGGCTGGACATTCGTACCGGGGATGGCAACGTACTCCGCAAAGGCCCCGGGCCGATTGACCCCGACGCCGACGGTGTGGATACACAGGTGGCGCCTTCCTGCCTGGCAGTTGCGGCATCGCCCGCACACGATGTGGCCCTCGCCCGACACCCGCTGGCCGACGGATAGACCCTGCACCTCCTGACCGATCTGCGTGACGGTTCCGACGTATTCATGGCCGATGGTCATCGGCGTCGGGATCGTGGATGCCGCCCACTCGTCCCATGCGACGATGTGCAGGTCCGTGCCGCAGATCGAGGTCTTGGTCACCCTGATGAGCACGTCGTTCGGCCCCACCTCGGGTATCGGAACGTCGTGCATCCAGATCCCGGCCTCAGGCTTCGCCTTGACGAGTGCGCGCATCATGGGATCACGCCCATGTCCCTCCCGACGTCGCGGAAGGCGTCGATGGCCCTGTCGACGTGATCGGATGTGTGCGACGCGGACATCTGCGTTCGAATGCGAGCCAATCCCTGGGGTACCACCGGAAACGAGAACCCGATGACGTAGACGCCGAGCTCGAGCAGGCGATCCGCCATCTCGGAAGCGATCCTGGCATCACCGAGCATGACGGGGATGATCGGGTGGTCGGCGCCGGTGAGGGTGAAGCCGCTGCGCTCCATACCGGAGCGGAAGCGCAGGGCGTTGCCCCGGAGCCTCTCGCGTCGATCCGCAGAATCGCCGAGGATGTCGAGTGCGGTGACCGTGGTCGCGGCGATCATCGGGGCAAGGCTGTTCGAGAACAGGTACGGTCGCGATCGCTGACGAAGGATCTCGATCAGCTCGTGCGGTCCGGACGTGTATCCCCCGGACGCGCCTCCGAGAGCCTTACCAAGCGTCCCGGTGACGATGTCGACCCGATCGGCGACGCCCCAGTAATCCGGGGTCCCCGCTCCACGGTCGCCGATGAAGCCGACGGCGTGGGAGTCGTCCACCATGACGAGGGCGTCGTACTCGTCAGCGAGGTCGCAGATGCCGGGGAGGTTCGCAATCAGCCCGTCCATCGAGAACACACCATCGGTGGCGATCATGCGGTATCGGGCGTCGGCCGTCTCGCGAAGCCTCGCTTCGAGGTCGATCATGTCGTTGTTGGCGTAGCGATACCGCGATGCCTTGCACAGCCGGATCCCGTCGATGATCGACGCGTGGTTGAGTGCGTCCGAGATGATCGCGTCCCTCTCGTCGAGGACCGCTTCGAACAGGCCGCCATTGGCATCCCAGCACGACGAATACAGGATGGTCGCCTCGGTGGCGAGGAACGTCGAGATCCTCTCCTCGAGTGCCGTGTGGACGGTCTGCGTTCCGCAGATGAAACGCACCGAGGCCATTCCGTAACCGTACGTGGCGAGCGCGCGGGATGCCGCGTCGATGAGTCCCGGGTCGTTTGCGAGCCCGAGGTAGTTGTTCGCGCAGAAGTTGATCACCTCGGACCCATCCGCGAGCCTGATGACCGCGTCCTGAGGCGACGCCAGGACCCGCTCCGACTTGTAGAGACCCTCCCGCTCGAGGCTCACGGTCTCTGCAGCGAGGTGGTCGAAGAATCCGATGGTCATGGCACCTCCCTCCCCGATTCTATGCCGTCGTGGACTCCCGAACCGGTGCTAGCTTGCGACCGATGACGGACGACACCGACAACGCTGCACCGCCGGAGAAGCCGGCATTCGGCAAGCAGCAGGTGATTGCCGGGATCATCACGCTGATCATCCTCGTGCTCGTGTTCGGCGTCGTTCTGCCGCAGTTCGGTGATTACGACGCTGCGTGGGACGCGATCTCCGCGATGAAGGCCTGGCAGCTCGGAATGATCGCATTGGCCACCGTTGCCATGGTCGCGATCTACGTTCTGCCGTACCCGGCCGCCCTGCCGACGATCGGCTATTGGAGCGCATTCAAGGTTCGCCAGACGTCGTTCATGATCTCCAACGTCGTTCCCGCCGGCGGTGCGTTCGGGCTCGCCGTCCAGTTCGGCATGCTCCAGAGCTACGGCATCGGTGCCGCTCCCTCGACGGCGACCATCGGGATCACCGGGACGTGGAACTCGCTTGTGACGTTGTCGCTACCGATCCTTGCCCTGGCAGGGCTTGCGATCACGGGTCAGGCGAGCGTCGAGGCCGGAGCCATCACATTGGTAGCGACACTCGCCGTGGTCGTTGCGGTGATCGTGTTCGCCCTCGTCCTGAGGAACGAGGAGACGGCGCGACGCATCGGGGGATGGGGAGACTCCTTCATCGGCTGGATCGCGAGGGTGGTCAAGAAGGAGATCACCCTGGATGCGACGGCGGCCATCGTGAGCTTCCGCGCTTCGATCGTGGATGTGGTCATCGACCGATGGATGCTGATCACCCTTGCGAACGTCGGTCAGCAGCTCGCGCAGTTCTCGATCCTGTATCTGGCCATCGTGGCGCTCCAGGGAAGCTGGACCAATCCGATCACCTTGTTCGAGGCGCTCGCGGCATTCGCATTCGGCCGCCTCGCAACGTTCATTCCCGTGCCCCCCGGTGGCCTCGGTACCACCGATGCCATCATCACGAGCATCCTCGTGACCTTCGGCCTCGACAACAACAGCGCTCTCGCCTCGACGATGATCTGGCGCGCGGCGACCTACTTCCCGCAGGTCATGATCGGCGCCGTGACCCTGCTCCTGTGGCGCAGGGATCAGCGCCGATCGGCGGCATCCGTCGGCGCTGCCTGACGTCGGACGGCCGGGCTGGCGTATCATGGGCCCGTGAAGGACCGCTTCCGCATCTGCGAGGTGTCCACGGTCGGACCCGGTACGACCGAGTTCGTGGTCGAGGCTCCACGGGTTGCCTCACACGCGCATCCCGGCCAGTTCGTGATCGTGCGACCCACCGTTGGGAGCGAGCGGATCCCCTTGACGATCTGCGACTTCGACGCAGCGGCAGGCACCATCACCCTCGTTGTGCAAGCGGTCGGCCGAACGACGATCGAGATGCAGGGGTTGGGAGCGGGCGACGGCCTCGCCGACGTCCTCGGGCCTCTCGGCACCCCGACGGAGATCGATCGCTTCGGGACGTGTCTCGTCGTCGCCGGTGGCGTCGGGGTTGCGATCGCACTCCCGGTCGCACGAGCGCTCGCCGGGGCAGGGAACGAGGTCATCGGCATCCTCGGTGCGAGGACCGCTGACCATGTGATCCTGAGGGCCGCCTTCGAGCAGGCATGCACCGAGGTGGCGTTCACGACCGAGGACGGGTCGGTCGGGATCGAGGGGTTCGTGACGGACGCCCTGATCGGGATCCTCGATGATCGATCGATCGATCGCGTCTTCGTCGTTGGCCCGATACCGATGATGCGCGCCGTCGCCGAGATGACGCGCGATCGATCGGTACGGACGATCGCGAGCCTCAACCCGATCATGGTCGATGGGACCGGCATGTGCGGAGGGTGCAGGGTCAGGGTCGGTGGCGACACCCGGTTCGCTTGTGTAGATGGCCCCGAGTTCGACGCCCACCTCGTCGACTTCGACTCACTGCAGAGCCGCAACACTGGCTACCGAGCCTTCGAGTCGTGCCAAGTGCAGATCATGGAAGCCGTCGATGGCTGAGCTGACCAAGCGTGAACGGATGCAGATGGATCGGACCGAGATGCCGATCCGAGATCCCGGCACCCGTGTCGGCGACTTCGACGAAGTCACGCTCGGGTACACGAGCGCGATGGCCATCCTCGAGGCGTCGCGCTGTTTGAACTGCACGCATCCGGTGTGTGTCGAGGGTTGTCCGGTTGGCGTGCGGATCGGTGACTTCGTGCGACTCGTCGCCGACGGCGACATCGCGGGTGCCGCGGCGGTCATTCATGAGGACAACGTGCTCCCCTCCGTGTGTGGAAGGGTGTGTCCGCAGGAGATCCAATGCGAGGGTGCCTGTGTCCTTGCGAAGAAGGGAAGGCCGATCGCGATCGGATACCTCGAACGCCATGTCGCTGACGAGGAGCGGAGGCGCATGCTGGCGCACACGACGCCGGCGCCGCACCGCACGGGCAAGCGCGTCGCGATCGTCGGCTCGGGACCGGCAGGCCTCGCGTGTGCGGGCGACCTCATCCGGATGGGTCACGAGGTCACGGTCTTCGAAGCACTTCACGAGTTCGGGGGCGTCCTCGCGTACGGGATACCGGCGTTCAGGCTGCCCAAGGACATCGTGTCAGCTGAGGTGGAGGCGCTCGCCTCGTCGGGAGTCGTCTTTGAGTCGAACGTGCTCGTCGGCTCTGCACCGACACTCGACGAACTGATGTCCGCGTACGGATTCGATGCCGCGTTCATAGGCACTGGTGCCGGGCTGCCCCGCTTCCCCGGCGTCGGGGGGGAGGACCTGATCGGTGTCTACTCCGCCAACGAGTTCCTCACCAGGGTGAACCTCATGCATGCGCACGATCCCGATGGCCGGACGCCCGTGTACGACCTCGAAGGACGCTCCGTGGTGGTGATCGGTGGAGGGAACACCGCGGTGGACGCTGCCAGGACGGCCCGGCGGCTCGGAGGGGACCCCGTGAGGATGCTCTACCGACGCACCGGAGCCGAGTTGCCTGCCCGCGCAGAGGAGATCGACCACGCCGTCGAGGAGGGTGTGGCGATGCAGTTCCTGGTCGCTCCGGTCGAGTTCCGTGGGGACGACGGCTGGCTCTCATCGGTGACGGTCCAGCGCATGAGTCTCGGTGACCCCGACGAGAGCGGAAGGGCTCGTCCCGAGCCGATTCCAGGTGCTGTCGAGGAGATCAGGGCCGATGTTGCGATCATCGCCATCGGCAACGCCCCGAACCCGATCCTCATGGCCGCCACGCCCGATCTTGCGACGACGACACTCGGTACCGTTGCCACCGATCCAGGCACCGGAGCAACCTCGATCCCCGGGGTCTTCGCGGGCGGCGACATCACGACAGGCGGCGCAACAGTCATCCTCGCCCTCGGCGCCGGCCGTCGCGCCGCTGCATCGATCGACCGTTGGCTCACGGGAGAATCAGAACCGGATCACGAACTGGGTGGGGCAAGCCCAGGCGCGTCCGGATCCTCGGAGTGACTCTCGTAATCGAAGGTGTACACCACCTCGTTGTGCCTGGCGTAGGTCGACACGAACGCCGTGACCAGCGCGGCGACGGGAAGGGCGACGAATGCACCTATGGGCCCTGCTACCGCTCCACCGAACAGGGCGCTGCCGAATGCGACCGCACCGTTGATCGTCATCGTGTTCGATGAGATCTTCGGGCTGAGGTAGTAGTTCTCGATCTGCTGGTACACGACGGCGTATCCGAGCACGACGAGCGCCGCCACCCATCCTACGAGGGCGAGCGTGATGGAGATCGGGACGATGGCCCCGATGTAGGTGCCGATCGCCGGGATGAACACCGAAACGAAGCCTGCGAAGATCGCGAGGGGGAGAGCGAGAAGAGGCTCGAGCCCGACCACCACCATCGTGAAGAAGAAGCCCGTTCCGTTGATGACCATCAGGATCGAACGCGAGTAGAAGTAGCCGCCGGTCTGGACGATCGCCTGATCCCACGTCCAGCCGACCTTCTGTTGGGTTGCAGGCTTGAACATCGAGAGAACGGCTCGCTGGAGCCTCGGTGCGTCCGCGGTGAAGTAGAACGTGAACATGGCAACCGTCGCGAGGTTGAACACGAACGAGATTCCCGATGTCGCGATGCCGATGACGTTGCCAACTGCGCCTGTCGCCCAACCCGTTATCGCGTCCTCGATCCGTCCCGCTGTTGCGTCGTCGAGGCCGAGGTTCGAGGTCGCGACCCCGAAGGTGTCCGACGCCCACTCGAGGAGGCCCTCGATCCAGTCGGATGCGCCGGAGCCGATCGCCTCGGCGAGCCGCACCGTCGCCGGGATGAGGATGACGACCATGAGGATCAGGCCGATCATGAGGGATGCGTAGATGACGCCGACCGCGGAGCCTCGCTGCCAATCGAAACGGTTCACGAGGCGCATCACGAGGGGCTGGAGGGCGAGGCTGAAGAAGAACGACAGCGCCACCATTCGGAGGAGGTTGCTTGCGGCGTCCATCGCCCACAGAGCCACCAGGGTCACGAGGACGGCGCCGATCACCTGCCAGATCGTGCGTGCGGACACCTCGACGGTCACCGATCGCCCGGGATCGCCGCGATCCGATTTGGCCTCGTCGTTCATCGATGCTCCGAACCACCAACGCTCGATCATCGTACTCGCGGGGCCCCGAGCTCCGCGGCCGTCACGCATGCGACGAGCCGAGCCGAGGCGGCAGCCGCACCGCCGTGTCAAGGGAAGGCACGGAAACGGCGGTGCGGCTGGTTCCTTCGAGGATCAGCTCACAGGATGTGCCTCGCGATCGCGCCGATCGAGTGCCGATTGAGCGGCTGCGAGCCTCGCAACCGGCACCCTCAACGGGGAGCAGCTCACGTAGTCGAGTCCGATCGCATCGACCAGGGCGATCGATGCCGGGTCCCCGCCGTGCTCCCCGCAGATCCCCACGTGGAGGCCGGGTCGGGCGGCACGTCCCGCGTCGACTGCCATCTTGATGAGCATCCCGACACCGTTGCGGTCCAGGGTGTCGAAGGGGTTCTCCTTCAGAACGCCGAGGCGCAGGTAGTCGAGCAGGAAGTTCTTCTCGGCGTCGTCCCGGGAGATGCCAAGGGTCATCTGGGTCAGGTCGTTCGTCCCGAATGAGAAGAACTCAGCGACCTCGGCGATCTCACCCGCCGTCACGGCCGCTCGTGGTGTCTCGATCATCGTTCCGAAGGCGTACTCGAGTTCGACGCCTCGG
Organism: uncultured Acidimicrobiaceae bacterium; assembly: GCA_964647265.1. Lineage (GTDB taxonomy): Bacteria > Actinomycetota > Acidimicrobiia > Spongiisociales > UBA5794 > SZUA-442. The sequence goes on from CAZYGP010000049.1 coordinate 9,255, forward strand.
TCCTCCGCATACTCGGAAGCAAGGGTCTCGGCGAGCTCCTTCATCGGAATCAGCTCCGCCACGTTTCCGGCAAGGGGGATCATGATCTCCGGCTTGGCCACGACACCTTCGTTGTGCACCTCGATCGCCGCCTCGAAGATCGCCCTGATCTGCATCTGGGGCAGGTCGGGGAACACGATGGCGAGGCGCACGCCGCGCAGGCCGAGCATCGGATTCGATTCGTGCATCGCATCGAGTCTGCCGAGGACGCGCTCGGTCGACTCGATCCTGTGCAGGAGCTCGTCCACCTCATCGAGGGAGGTCGCGTTCGTGAGCCTGATCTTGAGGTCCGTGACCTCGATGCTCAGGCTGCGATGGTCGGGGAGGAACTCGTGGAGCGGCGGATCGAGCAGGCGGATGATGACCGGCTTTCCCGCCATCGTCCTGAACAGCTCGGCGAAGTCCGACCGCTGGAGGGGGAGGAGCTGGTCGAGCGCCTCCCTGCGCTGTGCCACGTTCGTGGCCATGATCATCTCCTGCACGATCGGGAGCCGTGCCTGGTCGAAGAACATGTGCTCCGTCCGGCACAGGCCGATGCCGTTCGCCCCGAGCTTGACCGCCCTGGCGGCGTCATCCGGGTAGTCGGCGTTCGCCCACACGTCGAGGTCCCTCACCTCGTCCGCCCATGCGAGGAGGCCCATCAGCCATGGATCGTCGATGTCGGGCACCTTCGTGGCGATCTGCCCCGCGAAGACCTCGCCCGTCGTTCCGTCGAGCGAGATCCAGTCGCCTTCGTTGACGGTGTACTGGCCAACGGTGAAACGGCGTCCGACGAGATCGATCGAGATCTCGGCTGCTCCGACAACCGCGGGCTTGCCGAACTGCCTCGCAACGAGCGCTGCGTGGCTCGTCCGCCCTCCGCTGGACGTGAGCACCCCGACGGACGCAAGCATGCCATGGACGTCGTCAGGCTTGGTCTCAGGCCTGACGAGGATCACCGGCTCCTCGCGATCTGCGCTCCACTGCTCAGCGAGGTCGGCATCGAGGGCGACGATTCCGACCGCAGCCCCCGGGGAGACGTTCAGGCCCGTCGTGAGAGCCGCGCCAGATTCCTTCGCCTCGGCCTTCGCCGCGAGCTCGAACTGCGGGTGGAGAAAGAACTCGATCTGCTCCGGGGTGACCCTGCGCAGTGCCTCCGTCTTGGTGATGACACCATCCGACACCAGGTCGACGGCGATGCGAACCGCCGCCTGCGCGGTCCGTTTGCCATTGCGTGTCTGGAGGAGCCACAGCTTGCCCTGCTCGATCGTGAACTCGATGTCCTGCATGTCGCGGTAATGACGCTCGAGTGCCGCGGCGTAGTTCTTCAACTCCGCATGGAGTTCGGGCATCTCGAGGGCGAGATCGTCGATCGTGCTCGTCTGGCGCGTGCCGGCGACCACGTCCTCTCCTTGCGCATTCACGAGGAAGTCGCCTTCGAGGTTCGGCTCGCCGGTCGTTGCACTACGTGAGACCGCAACACCGGTCGCTGAGTCGTTCCCCATGTTCCCGAAGACCATGGTCTGGACGTTGACCGCCGTGCCGAGGTCGTGGGCGATCCCAGCTGCGTTCCGATAGGCATGGGCGCGCTTTCCATTCCATGATCGGAACACGGCCTCGACCGCCATCGTGAGCTGCTCGCGGGGATCCGATGGGAACTCCCTGCCGGCATACCGCTCGACGAGTCCCTTGAAGCGCTCGACGATCCGTTCGAGTTCCTCGACGGGGAGATCGCTGTCACTCGCGACGCCACGCTTGGAGCGTGCTTCGGTGAGAACGTCCTCGAAGGGTTCCTCGCGGACTCCCATCACCACCGTCGCGAACATCTGGATGAGCCTGCGGTAGGAGTCGAACACGAAGTGCCGATCATCGAAGATCTGGATCATGCCCTTCATCACGTCATCGTTCATCCCGATGTTGAGCACGGTGTCCATCATCCCCGGCATCGAGAACTTCGCACCGCTCCGGCATGACAGG
>CAZYGP010000050.1:0-11078 GCA_964647265.1 uncultured Acidimicrobiaceae bacterium
GTGTCGGTTGTGAAGAATGGATTTCCCGTACCCGCCGCGAAGATGACGACTCGTCCCTTTTCGAGGTGGCGGATTGCCCTGAGGCGGATATAGGGCTCCGCGACTTCCTGGATCGTGAGGGCGGTCTGGACGCGGCACTCGGCTCCCGCTCGCTCCAACCCGTCGCGGAGGGCGAGCGCGTTGATGACCGTTGCGAGCATTCCCATGTAGTCGGCATTGGCACGATCCATCCCGGCTGCGGCGTCGCTCAGACCGCGGAAGATGTTGCCACCTCCGACGACCACCGCAATCTCGTACCCTTGAGCGGACACCTCGGCGATCTCACCGGCCGTGCGATCGATGGTGAGGGGATCGATCCCGTACCCCAGTTCGGCGTTTGCGAACGCCTCACCCGACAACTTGAGGACGACTCGCCTGTTCGCCATTCGCTCAGCTCTCCCCGATCTCGACCCTGGCCATGGAGGCCACAGAGATGTTCTCCCCCATCTTGACGGCGAGCTGCTGGACGAGCTCGCCGACAGTACCCTCGAATCGGTCGGTGCGAACGAACACCTGGTCCTCGAGGACGTTGTCGCGGTAGAACGTACCGATCCTACCGTCGACGATCTTGTCGATGATCTCTGCCGGCTTGCCCTCGTTCCGGGCCTGCGCCGCGATGAGCTCCTTCTCCTTCGCGAGGACGTCTTCAGGGACGTCGCCACGACGGATCCAGATCGGGCGCGCGGCGGCGGCGTGCATGGCGATGTCGTTCGCTGTTGCAACGAATTCCTCGCTCTTTGCCACGAAGTCGGTCTCGGAGGCCAGGCCGATCAGCACACCGATCACCGGACGACCCGCCTGGTTGTGCAGATAGGACCCAACGGCGCCTTCGCCCTGTTCTCGCTCGGATCGTTTCGCGACAGCGGCGAGTCCCTTCTCGCGGAGATAGTCCTTCGCCTTGTCCATGTCGCCACCGGTCTCGGTCAGCGCTCGCTTCGCGTCCATCATGCCGGCACCGGTCGCGTGCCTGAGCGCTTGAACGTCCTGTGCGGTGAATTCGGCCATGACGGTCACTCCCCGTCCTGTACGTCCGCGTCCGGCGGCTCAGCATCCGGATCCTTGGTGTCCTTGCGCTTCGCCTGTGCGATCTCCTTGCCGGCGATGCAGCCATCTGCGATGACACCAGCGATGAGCTGGGCGGCGCGGATGGCGTCATCATTGCCTGGTATGACGAAATCGACGAGGTCGGGGTCGCAGTTCGTGTCGACGAGCGCTATCACGGGGATGTCGAGCCTGTTCGCCTCGCCGACCGCGATGTGCTCGGCGTTGATATCGATGATGAACACGACGTCGGGGGCACGGCGCAGATCGCGTACGCCACCAAGGACGGCGACGAGTTTCTCGGCCTCGCGACGGAGTCTCAGGCGCTCCTTCTTCGGCAAGGAGTTCATCTCGCCACTCGTTTCCATCTGCTCGAGCTCGAGCATGTAGAGGATCCGCTTGTGGATCGTCTGGAAGTTCGTGAGCATGCCACCGAGCCAGCGGTGGTTCACATACGGCATTCCTGCGCGCTTGGCGGCCTCCTCGACGGCGGCCTGGGCCTGCTTCTTCGTGCCGACGAAGAGCACCGTGCCACCACCAGCGACGGTGTCACGCGCGATCGCGTACGACTCCTCGGCGGCCTCGAGGGTCTGGCGGAGGTCGAGGATGTGGATCCCGTTGCGTTCCGAGAAGATGAATGGACGCATCTTGGGGTTCCACCTGGCGGTCTGGTGACCGAAGTGGACGCCGGCTTCGAGTAGCTGGCGCATGGCGACAACAGCCATGGTGTCTTCTCCTTGTTCGGGTTGGTGCTTCCGCCCATCCTTCGAGCCCCCGAACGTCCCTGGGGACGCACCACGCGGGGATTGCGATGGGCGTGTGTAATTGGAGCGCAGTGTAGGAGGGAGAGGCACACAGTACGCACCCGAATCTGTACACCGCTTCACGTCCCCCGTGGGACGACAAGATCAGTCGTCGATCACCGATAGGCCGGCTCGATGAACCTGTTGCGAAGGCTCATCACCGCCTTCGTGTGGATCTGGCAGATCCTCGACTCCGTCACGTTGAGGACGCCGCCGATCTCGGCGAGGGTCAACCCCTCGTAGTAGTAGAGGGTGAGTACGAGGCGTTCCCTGTCGGGAAGTCGGTTGATGGAGTCCGCGAGCATGTAACGCGTCTCCTCCTTCTCGAAGCTCCCGAGCGGATCGACGGCCTTCGGGTCGGCGATCATCTCCGAAATCGCTCCGGACTCCCGTTCGGAGGGATTGAGGAGCTCGTCGAGGGCGACGAAACCCAGATTCGCGATCTCACCGAGGTGGTCGCGCAACGTATCGAGGGGTACGTCCATCGAGTCGGCGATCTCCTCCTCCGTCGGGGTTCGGAGGAGGCGATGCTCGAGTTCTGCCATCGTGCGTTGGATCTCCCTGGCACGTGAACGCACCGATCGCGGCACCCAGTCCAGGGCTCGGAGCTCGTCGAGGATCGCACCCTTGATGCGGTTCACCGCGTACGTCTCGAATTTGAAACCACGCTCGGGCTCGAACTTGTCGACAGCATCGATGAGTCCGAACGTCCCGAAAGAAACGAGGTCGGATTGGTCCACGTTCTTCGGGAGACCCGAACCGACACGCCCCGCGACGAACTTCACCAGCGGTGAGTAGTGGAGTATCAGGCCTTCGCGGGCGCGCTCGTCACCCGTCGACTTGTACGCCTCCCAGAGGGAGTCGAGATCCAGCTGACCACGGTCAGGCACGCGGGTGACTTCTTTCATAGGTCTCGGTGAGGTGCTTACGGGTGACTGCAGTGTATAGCTGCGTTGTGGCCAGCTCGGTGTGACCGAGGAGTTCCTGGACGGAGCGCAGATCCGCGCCGTTCTCGAGCATGTGGGTTGCGTAGGAGTGGCGGAGCGCGTGGGGGTACGTCCCCGTGCGCATGCGCACGATGCGACGGATCCCGCGTGGCCCCATCCTCGCTCCGCGCTCGCCCACCCAGAGCGCATCGCCGGTCGTCGGACCGGAGAGGGACGGGCGTCCAGACGCCAGGTATCGATCGAGGGCGGCTCCGGCCTGGCGCGGAATCGGTACGTCGCGCTCCTTCGATCCCTTCCCCTGCACCCTGACGAAGGTCCGATGGTGGACGTCCGACACGGACAGGGCTGCCAGTTCGGACACCCGCAATCCGGTCCCGTACAGCACTTCGAGGATCGCACGGTCCCGCAGATCCACGGGGTCCGCTCCGGTGATCCCGTCGAGAAGGGCGCCGAGGGCGCCTGCGGGAATCCCTTTCGGCAGGTTCGCCGGCAGCTTCGGTCCCGGCACGGTAGCGGCTGGATTGGCCTCGATCAGGCCCCGGCGTGCTGCATCCTCGAGAAACGCCCTCAGTGACGACATCCTTCGTGCGACCGTCCTCGGTGCGTAGCCCCGTGTCGTGAGGTTCGCGATGTAGCGGCGCACCGCTCGTCGATCGACGTCGCCCACGTCATGGATCCCGCCGCGCGATGCGAACTCGGAGAAACCCGCGAGATCGCGTCGATATGCCGCGATCGTGTGGGGCGACAGGCCGCGCTCGACCCTGCATCGATCGACGTATTCGGCAACCGCAACGCCGATGGGAACGTGGGGCATCGTCCAATGGTGGTCCTTCCCGTGCTTCGAGTCAACGACGCACGGCGTCACGCCAGGTCACGCGACGGCGAACGGGACGATCAGATCGAGGACGTTCCCGAGGTCCTCCGACCCGAAGACCGGGAACGCGCCGTCCCGGATCAGGGTGTTCGTACCGACGGAGGCGGGCCGGTCGACGTCGCCGGGGGTTGCGAACACCGCAACGCCGTAGTCGAGCGCGATGCGAGCCGTGATCAGGGCGCCACCCGTCGCACCCGCCTCGACGACGAGGACGGCATCCGCCAAACCCGCGATGATGCGGTTCCGGGTCGGGAAGCGCCATCCGTCGGGCCGGGTACCCGGCGGGAACTCCGACAGCACGCCACCTCCTCCGGCGAGGAGCTCGTCGTGGAGGATCACGTGGCGTCGGGGGTACACCACGTCGATGCCGGATCCGAGGACGGCGGCGCTCAACCCACCTGCCGCGACAGCACCCCGGTGCGCTGCACCGTCGATTCCCTTTGCGAGTCCACTGACCACGGTCCACCCACGATCGGCGGCAACCCGACCGTATTCCTCGGCGAGCTCGACGCCGTACGGGGTGCATGTCCTCGTTCCGACGATCGCGAGCCTGGGCAGGTCTGGTACGGTGCCACGGACGAAGAGCCACCTCGGACCTTCCTCGTGCCGGTTGAGGTGACGCGGGAAGCAGGGATCCGTCGAGGACTGCCACCGTATCCCCTTCTGCTCGAGCACCTCCTTGCGGATGCCAGCGGGTACCGACATCTCGCCGACTGCGGCCGCTCCGAGCCGTGTCCTGCCCGCCACGACGGCCGCGAGCGCTGCCTTCGCACTCCCGTACTCTGCGAGGAGCAGATCCACCGAGCGAGGTGCAAGGGCCGCGTGGGCGATCCGGAGTAGCGCGTCGCTCATGGCCACTGGCCCCTGAGCTCGACTGCTTCATCGACGTGGACGGCGTCGACCACGTCCGACGATGCGAGGTCGGCGATGGTCCGAGCCACCCTGCGAACACGATCCCACCCACGGCCGGTGATGTCGTCGGACTCGGCGAGCCGAAGGAGGCTCCTGCGTGCCGCTCCCGACATTGCCATCGCATCGAGCTGCGATCCGTCGAGGTCCCGATTGAGCAGACCCCGACGATGTTGGGCCGCGAGTGCGACCTCGACGCGTGCCCGCACCGTTGCGGACGACTCGCCCAGCGCCCCGGTCAACGCAACGGAGCGCAGCCTCGGCACGCGGACCCGCAGATCGAAACGATCGACGAGGGGTCCCGACAGCCGCCTCCGGTACCGTTCGAGATGTGCCTCACTGCACGTACAGGGCTTGATCCGATCGCCCGTGTAGCCGCACGGACAGGGGTTCATCGCGGCGACGAGTTGGAACCGCGCCGGAAACGTGATGGCTCCGGCGGATCGAGCGATCGTGACGACGCCGTCCTCGATCGGTTGGCGCAGGGCATCGAGCGACGACGGGGCGAACTCACCGAGCTCATCGAGGAAGAGGACCCCGCGATGCGCCTTCGCAACCTCCCCGGGGCGGGGGTTCCCAACGCCGCCGCCGACGAGCGCGGCAAGGGAGGACGAGTGGTGCGGGGCTCGGAACGGCGGGATCGTGGGCTCCGGTCGATCGAGGCCCGCCGCCGACCAGATGAGTGCGACCTCTCGTTCATCGGCCTCGGTCAGGCGCGGAAGGAGGGACGGCATCCTCCGTGCGATCATCGTCTTCCCGGCTCCCGGAGAGCCGCTGAGGAGGAGGTGGTGGCCGCCGGCAGCGGAGACCTCGAGCGCCCGGCGGGCGAACGGTTGGCCACGAACGGATGAGAGATCACCAGCCGGTGACACCGGCGACCCTGTCAGGCCTTCGAGGGGTCGTGCTTCGAGTCGGCCACGCGCGAGGGCAACGGCCTCTCGCAGGTCGGCGACACCCGCGACGACCTCGCTGTCGTTGACGCGCATCCGTGTCTCATCGGAGATGAGACACCGTCTGCCGTCGCGAATCGCGACGTCGAGTGCACCGAGGGCCGCGCGCACGGGCCGGACCGTGCCCTCGAGCGAGAGCTCCCCTACCGCTACGAAGCCGTCGAAGTCCAACGGGGTTTCGAACACGGCGGCGAGGATCGACAGGGCTATGGGGAGGTCATAGGTGACACCGACCTTCGGGATGTCAGCGGGAGACAGGTTGACGACAACACGACCCTTCGGGAACCGAAAGCCCTGATGACGGATCGCGGAGCGAACGCGCTCGCGTGCCTCCCTCACCGCTGCGTCCGGGAGCCCCACGATGAGGAAGGCGTGCTTGCCGCCCGAGACGGTCGTCTCGATGTGGACCGGACGCGGTTCGGCCCCGACCATTGCGCACGAAGTGACTGACGAGTACATGGTGCGACCGTATGCCTTCGGTGTGACAGGATCGTGAGCCGCCTGTGCACCACCCGATCGAGGACGGTCCGCGATAGCCTTGGGGGGTGTCAACCGTGATCGTCCTCGGCGTTGTCCTCGCCCTCGGCGTCGCTGCGATCATCGTGCACATGGCTCTGACGTGGGCCGATCGTCGTGGATGGGTGTACTACCGGAACCCGCAACGGCCACCTCCCCGGTCCCTCGGCCTTCTCGAGGAGATCTACCAGCCGTCGGTTCATCACTTCGTCGAGGAGATGGTTTCGAAGGAGACGGAGGCGGATTCGGCGGACTCGGGTGCGCCCGAGGACCCTTCGCGACCCTGAGGACCGTCGCCTTGAATCAACGTCCCCGGAACCGGGGAGGACGCCGTTCGACGAAGGCCGCCGTACCCTCCGCGAGGTCCTGCGAACCCAAGAGGACGCCCTGCGCGTGGGCTTCGAACGCGAGGGACTGTTCGAACGTCATCGATGACGACCGATCGAGCGCCCTCTTGATCATGGCCTGTGCGAGCGGGGCTCCGGCAGCAAGTTCGCCCGCAACGGCTTCGACGCGCCCGCCCAGGGCATCCTGATCGACGACCTCGCTGACCAGACCGATCGCGAGCGCTTCCTCTGCGCCGATGATCCGACCTGTGAGGGCGATCTCCCTTGCACGGGCGAGGCCGACGAGGCGCGGAAGCAGCCAGGTACCGCCGAAGTCGAGCGTGAGACCTCGCCTTACGAACACCTCGGCGAATCTGGCACGGACCGTCGCGATGACGATGTCGCAGCCGATCGCGAGGTTCATGCCCGCGCCCACAGCGACGCCGTCCACGGCGGCGATGGTGGGTTTGGACGTTCGGTGGAGGGCGATTGCCGCACGGTTCACCGTCGTGGCCATGCGCAGGACATTGTCCGCAGCGCTCGGGACAGCGGCGCGCCTGGACATGTCGGCACCTGCGCAGAATTCTCCGTCGGCTCCTGTGAGGACCAGGACACGTGCGTCTGACGCGTCGAACGCCTCGAACGCATCAGCGAGTTCTTCCCAGCCCTCCGGAGGCACGGCGTTCATGCGCCCGGAACTCGACATCGTGATCGTACGGATGTCCCCGGAATCGGTGATCGTGAGGAAGCTCGCCACGGGGCGATCGTACCCTGCCGCCATTCGATCCGGTGCTTCCGGTGTCCGCTGCCGCCCGGTAGCCTCCCTCGGCATGACATCCCGACCGACGAACCCTGCGGACGACACAGTGGCACCTGACACCACGATTGCCCTCGACGACATGGCACGGGCGTGCACCGAGACGGTCGCCCCGATCCAGCCCTATCAGGCGCGCAAGGCCTATGCGTGTCCGGGATGCTCGACGGAGATCGCTGTCGGTACCGGCCATCTCGTGGTCGTTCCGGACGACGCACCCGACCTGCGACGTCATTGGCACCGGGGCTGCTGGCACAAGGAGCGCCGGCGAAGGGGCGACCACGCGTCAGTACACCCCTCGTAGCCAGCGCACGACCACTCCGTCACGGCGCCGTGACACCCCGACGAGATCCATCCTGGTGATGGGCCTGCCCGTACCACCGACTGCACGTGCGAACCTGTGCAACTTGGCATCGTCAACGGATTCCAGCGGATCGCCAGCGCCCGTCGAGTACTTCACTTCGACCGCAGCGAGCGTCCGATTCTCTGCGATGATCAAGTCGATCTCGTCCGGCCACACCCGGACGTTGCGCGACACGATGACGCATCCACGATCCCTCAGGTACCAGGACGCGATGTCCTCCCCTCGGTGACCCGCAACGGTGTGTTCCCGTGGCATCGTGCAAGAGTATTCCGTGCGTGTGACAGGATCAGAGCCCACTCCAGCGACCCGGTGGCCAGATGATCACGAACGCCTTGCCCACGACGTCGTCGATGGGGATGGGACCGAAGAACCGCGAGTCCTGGCTCGCCGCGCGATTGTCGCCCATGACGAACAACGCGTCCTCGGGCACGTTCACCGGCCCGAAGGGCGGCACGGCGTACCCCGCGTCCTTGACGTACGGTTCGACGAGGCGCACCCCATTGACCCACACGGACCCGTCGCGTGCCTCGACCGAGTCACCGGGAAGGCCGATGACCCGCTTGATGAACTCCGAGCGCGGTGTGCGGATGCCGATCGACTCGAAGACGTTGCGGGTCGCGCTCTCGACGATGGACTCGGCGTCATCCTCGAACCCGCCCCGCGGGTCGTCGAACACGATCACATCACCGCGACCGATGTCCCCGATGCGGTAACTCAGTTTGCTGACAAGGACACGATCGTTGATGAGCAACGTGTCCTCCATCGACGACGACGGGATGTAGAACGCCTGGAACAGGAACGTCTTGATGATGATCGCAACGCCGAGCGCAACGACGATCAGGATGGGGAACTCGACCCAGAACGGGATGTGACGCTCGGTATCGGCGCCGTCGGGCGATTCCTCGACCCCGTCCGGCTCGCGTGCGATTTCGGGCTCGAGCTCTGTCACAGGCCGAACGTTACCGGTGCCTCAGGCGAACGCGGCGTTCGGAAGGGCTCGCCACGACGCGCCCCCGAGGTAGTCGTGCCACAGCATTCGAGCGGCCGTGGAGCGATGGGGGGACCACTCGGAGGCAATCGCATCGGCGACGTCGCCGCCGGGAGCCGAATCGAGTCCGAGCACTCGTGTCATGGACACGACCAGCGCCCGATCCCCCGATGGCCAGACGTCAGGATCCCCGCAGACGAAGAGGAGGTAACAGGCTGCCGTCCAGGGGCCGATCCCGGTCAGTGAGCGCAGATCACCGAGCGCATCCTCGCGCTCGGACCCCGGAACGGGGAGACGGAAGCCCTCCTCCTCGATCCTCGAGGCGGCCAATCGGACATACCGGGTCTTCTGGCGCGAGAACCCGTCCGCCCTGAGCTGTTCATCCGTCGAAGCGAGCACCGTCGCCGGCGTAACCGTTCCGACGCGATCGTGGAGCCTGGCGTATGCAGCGGTTGCAGACGCGAGTGAGACCTGCTGTTCGAGGATCAAGCGGACCAATGTGGCGAACGTGGGTGGGCGCTGCCACAGTGGGGGGATCCCATTCTTCGCGAGCAGCCGATCGAACGGTGCCCCACGCGAGGCCAGTACGACCGCATGGTGCTCGAGTGACTCCTGGTCCGATATGAGGAGGGCCGAGTCACTCGATGCGTGGCGGTTCCCAACGCGACGGGCCATACCGCTAGTCGCGCTTCTCCTTGATGCGGGTCGCCTTGCCGACACGGTCGCGCAGGTAGTAGAGCTTCGCGCGACGCACGTCGCCCCGACGGACGACCTCGATCTCGGCGATGATGGGTGAGTGGACAGGGAAGATGCGCTCGACACCGACGCCGAAGCTGAGCTTGCGGACGGTGAACGTCGCCCGTGCACCGCCCCCTCCGCTCCTGCCGATCACGACACCTTCGAAGACCTGGATTCGTTCGCGTCCTCCCTCGATGACGCGAACATGCACGCGGACTGCGTCACCCGGGGAGAACTCCGGGATGTCGTCGCGCATTTGCGCCGCTTCGATCTCTTCGATCGTGTTCACGAGGTGCCTCCGGGTCGAACGGGGAGAGGTGGATGCGGCCATGAGTGTATATGACGGGTACGCGTATGCGCAGCGCTTCAGTCGTCGTCGGGCAAAGCCTCGATGAGATCGGGACGTCGCTGCTCGGTTCGGCGCCTCCGCTGCTCGGCGCGCCAGTCTGCTATCCGGCCATGGTCCCCGGAGAGCAGGACCTCGGGCACGCACCAGCCTCGGAAGTCCGCGGGCCTCGTGTACTGGGGCTCCTCGAGCTCGCCGTTGCGGAAACTCTCCGACGACAACGAGAGGGGGTTGCCGATGGTCCCCGGCAACAGCCGCACGACCCCCTCGATCACCGCGAGGGCGGCGGCCTCGCCACCGAGGAGCACGAAGTCGCCGAGCGAGACCTCCTCATCGATGAAATGCTCGACGACGCGCTCATCGATTCCCTCGTATCTCCCACACACGAGCGTGAGCTCATCGAGGCCGCCGAATCGGTCGAGCGTGGCCTGGGTGAGGGGCGCTCCCGCGGGTGTGAGGAAGACCCTGTGACTGGATGCGAGGGGCTCGAGGGTCGCTGCGAGCGGTTCGACCATCATCACCATTCCGGCTCCGCCACCGTACGGGGCATCGTCGACCTGCCGATGGACACCACTCGCATGGTCCCGCGGGTCGTGGAACTCGATCGTGAGGTCCCCGGACTCGATCGCCTTCGCGACCAGCGATACCGACAGCGGGGACGCGAAGTACTCGGCAAACAGGGAGACGACGTTGATCTTCACCGAGGCCTCAGGACCGGGCGCGCAGTGCCGCGACCAGCGTGTCGGCGGTCGCCGACGCCAGCTCCTCGACCGACGCCTTGGGATCGGGTGAATCCATGACCACCTTGCCCCCTGTCATGATGATCCCCTCCATCATGCGTCCGACGAGCATGCGCGGCATCGGACGGAATTCGCCCGCGTCGACCCCGTCGCGGTAGATGGAGGCGAACTCGCCTGCGATGCCCCCATGGGCATCCGCGATCTCCCGTTGTGCACCGGGCGAGAGCAGCGGGACCTCAGTGTGGAGGATGAGGCCGAGGTGATCCGTCCCAACGAACTGCACCATCTTCCTGGCGAGCGCGTGGAGGCGTTCGGCGGGAGGTAGCGCGGAGTCGACCGACTGGAGGATGTCGACGATCAACGGAGGCAGGTCCCTGCGCACGAGCTCGATGAGGAGGTCCTCCTTCGATGCGAAATGCTCGTAGAAGGTGGTCCTGCCCATCCCGACGGAAGCGGTGATGTCAGCGTGGGACATCGACGCGTACCCGAACTCCGCGATCAGGTCCCGAGCGGCATCGAGCATCGCGTCGCGTGTCGAGATGGAGGCGGATCGCACTGCCATACCCGCAGGCTAACGCACCTCGCAGGACTCGACCACGGGTCGGCCTGCGGTCAGCCGAGGTATCCCAGGATGTCGAGTCCTGACTCGATCGGCTCGTACACGGTGGTGCGCCGCACGGGGT
>CAZYGP010000051.1:0-10941 GCA_964647265.1 uncultured Acidimicrobiaceae bacterium
TCTCTCCCCGCGGGAGAGACGCGGAGCGAAGCGACGCAGAGAGGGCCGCAGGTCAAAGACTCACGCACAGCGTGGGAAACAACTCATCCCCTCTCTGCCCTTCCGGGCATCTCCCCCAAGGGGGGAGAAGCGCGAACGGCGTGGGATCGCACGGTTGGCCGGCGACACGCATCTCAGCTGATCAGCTCGATGTCGTGGCTGCCGCAGGTCCGGCACCGTAGCCTGCTCCCCGTGGTGCTTTGCGGAACGGCAGAGCCCTGTGGTTCGACGACCGCCGGGGCGATTGGTGCACTGTGGAGAGCGTCCTGGAGGTTGGTTCCGCACTCGCGGCAGAACTTGGCGTTGCGGTAGTGGGTTGCGCCACAGTTCGGGCAGTCCGCCCAATCGGTCGTGGCTGCGTCGATGCCGGGAATCGCAGCGGCCTCCTCCGGCTCGGGCTGCGGCGTTCGCGATGTCAAGGCGTCCCAGAAGTCGTCCTTCGACGACTTCGGCGCGGGAGCGAAGGGCGGATCGGGCAGTGTGGCGGGCTGCATGACCCGCGCATGGGTCGTCTCTGCGACCGCAGTGCCGGACGGGTCAAGCGTGAACAGCGCTATGCCTTGCGTTTCTGCGATCGACAGGGCGCCAGCGGAGAACCCCGAAGGCGAGAAGATGACCAGCTTCTTCCCGGACTCCGCAGCCCTCAGGAGGGCAAGCACGCTCGATTGTTCGACGGGCGCCTCGCTCGACCGCACCCGAACGAAGGCACGTTCCGTGATCAGCTCGACGGAACCGTGGGCGGGCTCGGAGATCTCGATCGGTGGATCACCGACGAAGTCGAGCCACAGGTACGCGGCCTGGTATGCCTGGTCGAGTGTGAGCTGCTTTCGAGGGTTCTTCGCCATGCCGGTGCCAGTCTACGGCGTGCATCATCTCCGATCGAAGCCAACGGAGTGATCCCAATCGGCGAGGAGCGTTCGGAGCGCCGCGACGAACGCCAACGGCTGATCCAGGGTCAGGTGGTGGTGCGCCTCGGGGATCTGGATCACGGGCGCAATGCGTCCCATCAGGTCGTACATGTACTCGGCAGTGTCGGGGGGCACGACGACGGACAACTCACCGGTGAACAGGGCGACGCGGCACCGCACCGCCGAGAGCTGGTCGCGCAGTTGGACGAGCGTGCCTTTGAAGAGGGTCGGATCGAACTTCCACGTCCAGCCCTCGTCCGTCTCATGGATCGAGTGGGCTGCGATCCACTCGATGATGTACTCGTTCTCGCACGGTTGGGGCGGTATGAGTCGAAAGTGCGACAGTGCCTCGTTGCGGGTGGGGTAGACGCCAGGGGAGCGGAACGCCCTTCCTGAGCGACCCTCCTCCGCCTCGGGGGAGGGTCGGCGCACCGATGCGTCCACGATGACCGCGCCAGCGAGCTGATCGCCATAGGTAGCCGCGGTCTGGATCGTCACCATCCCACCGAGGCTGTGGCCCACTACGACGGGGGGTCCGGGGAATCCGGCGTCGTCACAGACTGCCATCACCTCACTCGCCCACAACTCGTGTGCGTATCGGGGTCTCCTGCCGGAGTCTCCATGCCCGGAGAGGTGGATGGCGACTGCGTGCCACTGGGTGGAGAACATGGGGGCGATGAACGACCACCAGTGCGCGTGTGCCGCCCCTCCGTGCACGAACACGAGGCCCGGTCGGCCCTTCGTTCCCCACGACAGGTACACGATGTCCGTACCTTCGACCGCCACCGTACGTTCCTCCGGCGTCGTGGCGATGGCATTCGAGAACCAACCCGGCGGATCCTCAGTCATCGGCGCGCACCTCGTGGGGCAGGAGGAACCAACGGAGGTCCTCGAATGACGCTGTCACCACGAGGGGCTCCTGTGGAGGCGCTGAGGCCGGATCGATCGCCTCGAGGAGGCATCGGGCCTCGTCGAGGTATCCCGCGAGGTCCCCGTCGTCTGCACGGTCCGTTGGTGACGGGTATCGCATCGTCCCATCCATGTAGTCGATGTCCGAGAGGGAGAATGGCGGCGTCACGCGTCCGTCGATGTGGTGCCACGTCGCCGTTGCGAGGTCCAGCTGGTACCAGGGGAGCAGCTTCCATCCGTGCGTGGCGACGAGGTGGACCGCCTCGACGATGAAGTCGAAGACGGCCTCGGAGATGAAGTAGTTGAAGTTGACCCTGATCCAACCCGGCTTGATCCCCTCGCATCCGAGGATGACCTCGTGCACCATCCCCTCGGAGTGCTCGTGGTCGATGCCGAGCAGTGCGTGCCCGTACGGTCCGGCGCATGAGCACCCGCCCCTGGATTGGATACCGAAGAGGTCGTTGAGCAGGGCGACGATGAAGTTGTGGTGTAGGTACCTGCCGGAATGCCTCACGACGAACGAGACGATCGACAATCGGTCAGCCTCCTTGTTTCCGAGGATCTCGATGTCGGGGTTCGCCGACCACGATGCAATCGCGCGCGTGATGAAGGACTCCTCGAGCCGACGGATCGTCTCGACGCCGACGGCCTCCTTGAGTTGGAACACGAGGCCGGCCCGGATGGACTCGACGATGGCAGGTGTACCGCCTTCCTCACGATGCTCGATGTCGGTGAGGTAGGCATGGGAATCGGGTTGCACGTATGCCACGGTTCCCCCGCCGGGGACACTCGGGACCGTGTTGTGGAACAGCTCCTTGCGGGCGACGAGGACGCCCGGCGTACCGGGGCCGCCGATCAGCTTGTGTGGCGAGAGGAAGATGGCGTCCTTGTACGCATCGGGGCGACCTTCGGGCGCCATGTCGATGGCGACGTAGGGTGCAGCTGCAGCGAAGTCCCATAGCGAGAGGGCTCCATGGCGGTGGAGGATCTCCGCGATGCCGTGGGTGTCGGAGATGATCCCCGTCACGTTGGATGCTGCAGAGAACGAACCGATGCGGAGCGGGCGGTTCGCGTGCCGTTCGAGCTCGATCGTGAGGTGATCCTGGTCGATGTGGCCGTCGGAGTCCTCTCCGATCCTGACGACGTCGGCGATCGATTCCCGCCACGGGAGCTCGTTCGAGTGGTGCTCGAACGGGCCGATGAAGACGACGGGCCTCCGCTCGGGCGGGATGTGGCTGGTCAACTCGTACTCGGTTTCGAGGGTGTCGGGGACGATGAGTCCGAGCACACGGATGAGCCGGTCGATCGCCCCCGTGCATCCGGAGCCGACGAACAGAACGGCGTGTTCGTCCGTCGCGTTCACCGCTCGCCTGATGATGTCCCTGGCCTCCTCGCGGAACCGGGATGTCTGGAGCCCTGTTCCCGACGACTCGGTATGGGTGTTCGCATACAGCGGGAGCACGACATCGCGTATGTGGTCCTCGATGAACGACAGGGACCGCCCCGACGCCGTGTAGTCCGCATACGTGACCCTGCGGGTACCGAATGGCCCGAGGACGGCGTGATGCGAGCCGATGACGGCTTCGCGGATGGTCGAGATGAGATCCATCACCCAGACGCTATCAGAGACGGACCTCGACACCTGTTGCGGTCGTTCTGGGGCGTCGGGCGGTCATGCGAGGAGGGCGCCCTCGCGAACGAGGAGGTCGTGCTTCATGTCCGCGCCGAAGGCGTACTGACCGACGGTGCCGTCGCTGCGCACGACCCGATGACACGGGATGAGGAGGGGAATCGGGTTCCTCCCGAGCGCCGTCCCCACGGCGCGCACTGCCCCCGGCTTGTCGATGGCGTCGGCGATCCAGCCGTACGGCCTCACCGATCCCGGCGGGATGGAGCTGCAGGCACCCAGCACCGCCGTGGCGAACGAACCCATCCCGGAGAGGTCGACGGGAAGGCCGACGGTGTCCCCCGAGGTCAGGGCGCGCTGCGCCACCTCTTCGAGCTCCCTGGGAAGCCGATCGGCGCCGTAGGCGGCCCTCCGGTGCCTTGCGAGGAACACCTCGAGGGTGGGGGCTGCGAACCCCGGGGTCAGGCCGGTGAACCCACGTGTGCTCCATGCGATCCACACGTCGCCGTAGGGGCTGTCGGTCCGGGCGACGAGATCGGCGGCTCCGACGGAGACGAGGGTGGTGGCCTCCAGTCCGGCTGGCGGTGGATCTGAAGCGAGTTCCCTGAGTCGATCCTCGAGTGTCATCGGTGTTCCTCCTCGTTCATGAGATCTCGGAGCCTGGCGAGGCCCCGTGAGATGTCAGCCTTGACGGTTCCCGCCGGTCTTCCCGTGATCTCGGCGATCTCGGCGATCGGCAGATCGAGCACATGGCGAAGCACGACGGCGTCGCGTTGGGGGACCGAGAGTTTGGAGAGGAGCGACTTCCACATCACGTCGTCGATCGCCTCATCGTCGTCGACCGCCGGACTCTCATGGTCCGTGAGTTCCAGTTCCACGCCGGACCGCCTCGCCCGGCTGCGGCACACGTTGAGTGCGATCGTCCACAACCACGGCCGGAACCGCATGGCGTCCATGCGCTCCCGATCGAATCCCCGAAGCGCCCGGTAGGCCCTCACGAACGTGTCCTGCGCGACGTCCTGGGCCGCCTCCCGGCCACCGCTCATGCGACGGGCACCTGCGTATACGGATGGTTGGTACATGCGCACCAGCTCAGTGAATCCGGCGTCGAAGTCGGATCGCATGGTCGCGACGATGTGGCGATCCTCTCGGTTCTGCGTTCCCATACCCCTATCAACCCTCCGCCGACGCATTCGGTTGCAACGGGATCACACGGTGCGCCGAAGACCCGCACGATGCTACGTCGCGGTGCCTCCCGTAGCATCGTGCGGTGACCGACCGACGATCCACCACCGGCGCCCTCCTTGCGTTGCTCGCAGCCACTTTCTTCGGTGTCGGGGGCGCCGTCGCAGGCGGGGTGTTCGACATTCTCGAGCCAGCAACCGTGGCCCAGGCCCGTTCGGGCATCGCCGCCGTCCTCCTCGTCGCGTGGGCTGCATATCGAGGCGTGCTCTGGCCGATCGATCGCATGTGGAGGTTCGCCATCCTCGGCGTCATCCTCGCCCTCATCAACCTGACGTTCTACATGGCGATCGACCGGCTCGGTGTGGGCCCCGGAGCCACGGTGCAGTTCCTCGGCCCCATCTTCATCCTGGTCTGGATCGCGGTGGTTCGGCGCGAGCACGTCGGGTCGATCGCGTGGGCTGCGGCCCTTGCGGCGATCATCGGCGTCGCGATGGTGACGAGCGCGTGGTCGGGAAGTGATCCTGACGTCGTGGGCATCGCAGCCGGACTCGCCGCAGCCATCCTGTTCGCGTGCTACCTCCTGTACGGCGAGGTGCTCGGGCGGGACCACCCGCCTGCGGCGATCGGCGCGTGGGGTTTCGTGTTCGCGTCGGTGATCTGGGCGATCGCCCTCCCCTGGTGGTCCTTTCCCTTCGACGCGGCTCAGGGGGTGATCGTCGATCTGATCGTCATCGGCGTCATCGGCACCGCCGCGGGCTTCGTCGTCGAGTTCGCCGCCCTTCGGCTCGCGTCCCCGGGCATCATCGGGATCGTCGCAACTGCGGAGCCGGCGATCGGAGCGATCGCCGCCGTCGTGCTCCTCGATCAGCGCCTCGACCCCGTCCAGTGGGCCGGCATCGTGGTCGTCATGATCTCCGTCGCCGTCGTCCAACGATGGGGACTCAGTGACGCCCCGATCGCCACGCCCGTCACCTGAACAGCCATGCGCGGTCGCGATGCCTCGGGCTTCTAGCGCGGGACTTGCTGGTAGGTTCCGTGCATGCGGTTCTTCAAGCGCGCCGCCCTCGGGGCCACCATCGTCGCGGCGCTCCTCACCGTTGCCGGTGCCGTGGTCCGTCGGACCGTGCACGAGTTCGGAACGGAGTCTGATGACGCCTTCTCGCGCGCGTTCGTGATGTCGGGCGGGGCGTTCCGCTCCACGGCGATCGGGTTGCGGTCAGGCGAAGTGCTCGCGTTCATGGGTGGCGCCGAAGTGGACCTGCGAAGAGCGACGATCGTGGATGGCGCGACGTTGCGCCTGCGGGCGTACATGGGTGGTATCGACGTCATCGTGCCGCCCGGCTGGCGTGTCGAGGTCGCGGCGAGTGCCTTCATGGGAGGAGCCGACAACCGCACGGATCCGGATGCCGGCTCCGATGCACCACTGCTCCTCATCGAAGCCCTTGCGGTCATGGGGGGAATCGCGGTGCACGTGGACGGTGATGCGTGATGGCAGTCGACGTTGCCTCAACCATCACCTACCTGAAGGACCACGCGATCGAGCACGGGTTCCACGTGCACGACGAGCGGCATTTCGTCGAGACGTTCACCCTGCGCCAGGCCTGGGAGATCGACGTCCATCCCGCCGAGGCGTGCTCGGGCCCTCTGGACCTGCACATTTCGCTCGACATGGATCCGCGCATGCTGTTGAGCTTCGAGGACCTTCTCGACGACACGCCCGACGTCCCTGAGGACCCTGACGGCGAGTACGTGGTCACCTTCTACTTCAACTGGTCGCTTCCCCCGATGCGCAAGCCGCCCGAGATCATCGTGCTGTCGGCCGAGCTCGCCGGGATGGGCGGTATCGACATGCCGATCGAGGTTCGGTTGCTTCGCTCGATGGGTGCCCTGTCGGACACGCACGAGGAGAGGCTTTCGATCGTGGGTGCGTTCGAACGCTCGCTCGTTGACGTCATGTTCCGCCAGGATGCACTGTGCGACGTCCTCGATCGGGTGCACGACGTCAGCATGTACATGCTCGAGCACGCCGATGAGTGGATCGACGATGCGTGAACCCACGCTGCGTCACTCGTAGGCGATCGCCTCGAGGATGTTCATGCGTGCGGCCTTGCGAGCAGGGTAGATCGCGGCGATGACGCCCGCCACGGCAGCGATCACGATGTACACGAGGAGTTGGCCGAACGGAATCGAGAACGTCCCGAGCCCCTCGTCAGCGAGCGCTGTCACGACGGCCCACCCCAGCCCGATACCGGCGATCATCCCCAGGATCGCACCGAACACTGCGATGAGGACCGCTTCCCATCTGATCATGCGGCGGACCTGGCGCCGGACCATCCCTACGGCCCGCAACAAGCCGATCTCGCGTGTCCGCTCGATGATGCTCAGCGCCAACGTGTTGGTGATGCCGAGCACCGCGATGATGATCGCGAGCCCGAGGAGCGCCGAGAAGATGGCGAGGAGTTGATCGATCTGGGCTTCTGCATCGGCGAGGACTTCTGATGTGGTCTGGATCTCGAGGTTCGGGAAGGGGGCGGCGATCTCGGTGACGGCTGCCTTGGCCTCTTCGAGTGAAACCCCGTCAGCCGTGTTCGCGGCCACGAGCGAGTCCGTGACCGTTTCGAGTCCCGTGACATACCGGTCCCTGGTGATCAGGAACCGGCCGAAGTTCTCGGCCTCGAAGGTGCCGGTCACCGTGCCGGGAGCGACGACCCCGTTCGCCATCTCGACGTCGAACGTCCTGCCGACCCATTGCTCGTGGTCGTCCTCCACCCTGTTCACGAGCAGCCCGTCCTCGGAGGCCATGGTCGCGAGGTCCCCATCGGACGCGCCGACCGACAGGAGCGCTGCGACTGAATCGGGCTCGATGGACGTCACGGAGACGACCTCATCCTCGATGCGGACCTGGGTGAATCCGAGCGCCGTGACCTCCGCAACCTCGGGGGCCGATCGCAGCTGTTCGGTGAACTCAGGGCTGACACCCGTCGTGAAGTTCGACGAGCTGATCGTGAGGTCTGCGGGGAAGATGTCCGCGAGTGTCGACGAGACGGATGCTTTGACCGAGGCCCCGAAGATGGCCACGAACACGACGAGCGCGACCCCGATCATCAGGGCGGACGCCGTGGATGCCGTTCGTCGAGGTTGGCGGCGAGTGTTCTGGCGAGCCAGGTCACCGGGAACGCCGAACAGGCGGGGAAGTGGCCATCCGATGAATGCTGTCACCGGCCCGGCTGCGAGTGGGGCGAGGATGGAAACACCGACGAACACCGTCAGCGCACCGATCGCGACGAACCAGATCGCGTTCGCGACGGACGTGAAGAGACCGACGCCGAGCGAAATCACGCCCAGAGTCGTCACAGCGATTCCCCAGATTGCGCGGTTCGTGAGGCTCTTGCGCGTCGGTGCGGACATCACCTCCGACATGGCAGCGACCGGAGGTATCGATGCGGCCTTGCGCGCCGGGAGGAGGGCCGAGATGACGGTCACGATGACGCCGACTGCCATGCCGATGATCACGGTTCGGGGAAGGATCGTCAGCGGACCGTCGGGAAGACCGGCGTTGGCGGCTCGCAGCAGCGCTTGGAGGCTGAGGGAGAGAAGGATGCCACCGATCACACCGATGATCGATGAGATCACGGCGATGATGAAGGCCTCTGCCACGACCATTCGCGTTACCTGGCCGCCGGTGGCCCCGACCGCCCGGAGTAACGCGAGTTCTCGGGTCCGTTGCGCGACGATGATCCTGAAGGTGTTCGTGATGATGAATCCGCCGACGAACACCGCGATCGCGGCGAATGCGAGGAGCCCGATCGTGAGGAAGCTGAGGGCCTCGCTGATCTCCTCGCTGTCCTGCGCGTTCGACTGCTCGACGGTGAGCGCGATGACGTTGTCGGGAAGGACGGGCTCGATTCGGGTCACCAGCTCCTCAGGGGTCACCCCGTCGGCCGCGGCGACCTGGATCGAGCTGATGCGACCATCGAGGTCGAGCGCACGCTGGGCCTCGGAGAACTCGAACACGACGAGCGTTGCGCCTGCGAGGTTGTCCTCCTCGCCGAAGCTTGCGAGCCCCACGATGGTGTAGGTCCGGACGGGACCGGCGAATTGGATCCCGACCTCGTCCCCGACGGCGAAGTCCGCCGTCCGAGCCGTTCCAACGTCCATCACGACCTCGTCGGCACCCCTCGGGGGTCGACCGTTCCCCTCCCTGATCTGGAGCGGGTTCAGCGTGGAAGAATCCGTCCACGACGTGGCGAGTGTCGGTGGCCCCTGACCACCGATGGGTTCACCGTCCTTGCCGATGACCTGGGCGAACCCATCGACGCTCGCCTCGGCCTCGGAGACGCCACCGACGGCTCGAACCGCGTCGAGGGTCTCTGCAGGCATCGAGAGGATCAGCTGTCCGAAGTCGTTCCCGAATTCGGGATCGGTCGCTCGGACGTAAACGTCGGTGCCCGCCGAGATGTCACCGAGGAGCGCGCTGAAGCGGGCATTGATCGTGTCGGTGAACACGAAGGATCCGGACACGAACGCAACGCCGATGACGATGGCGAGAGAGGTGAGCCCAAGGCGCACCTTGTTCGCGCGCAGGCCCGAGAGGGCAACCTTCAGCACGTCAGTCCCCGAGCGTCTTCATCTTGTCGAGGATGTCCTCGGCATCGGGATCGTGGATCTCGTCGACGACATGTCCGTCGTCGAGGAACACCACCCTGTCGGCATGGGAGGCCGAGAAGGGGTCGTGGGTGACCATGACGATCGTTTGGCCGAACTCGTCGACGGCGTGTCGCATGAACGTGAGGAGTTCGGCGCTCGACTTCGAATCGAGGTTCCCGCTCGGCTCGTCTGCGAAGACGATCTTGGGGCGCGTCACCAGTGCGCGGGCTGCGGCCACCCTCTGCTGCTGCCCGCCGGAGAGCTCCGATGGACGGTGGGTCAGTCGGTCGCCGAGACCAACGGCGTCCACCACCGTCTGGTACCAGGTGTCGTCGGGCTTCGTGCCAGCGATCGCCAGTGGGAGCAGGATGTTGTCCTCGGCATTGAGGGTCGGCACGAGGTTGAAAGCCTGGAACACGAACCCGACCTGTTCCCTGCGGAGGATGGTCAGGTCCTTGTCGGACAGCGATCCGAGTTCCGTGTCACCGAGGTGCACCGTGCCCGAGTCGAGCGAGTCGAGGCCCGCCAAGCAGTGGAGGAGTGTCGACTTTCCGGAGCCGGAAGGCCCCATGATGGCCGTGAACTTCGCCGCTGCGAATTCGGCGGTGACTCCTCGGAGGGCGGTTACGGCGGCGTCGCCCTTCCCGTAGATCTTGACGGCGTCAGCGACGCGCACGGCGATGGCTGTCATGGCTCCCCTCAGGTGGTCGGCATGATGCTAGGTGACCCCGGTCGCGTGCCACACGGACCCCGACGCGATGAACCCCCGACCACTGCGGGGGTTCATCACTCGCTCGTGGCGTAGGCGAGGGTCAGGACGACCGTGGTCAGGCCGCTCGTCTGGTGTTGTCCGTCCGTTGATCGGTGAGGACGAGCAGCTCTCCGTGCATTGCCTCAGACGTGTCGGGGGACATTCGGGTGCCCATCTTCACCATGGTCCTGGCAAGGGACCTTCGCGTCCCAGTCACGGGACTCTCCGCCGTATGCGCTCTCCTCAGGTCAGAGGAGAGCTCGGCGAGATAGGCATTCAGGTAGAGATCGTTCTGGTGATACGCGTGGGGAGTCATGAGGTCGTCGCCTCCTTGTCGGGGTTGGCATCGATGTAGCAGTCGAGCATTGCGGCGGCGTCGCCGAAGGTGTCGGAGCGGAGCGAGTAGCGCTTGTCCTCCCCGACCTGGACCCGCACGAGACCGGCAGCCCGCAACAGCATCAGATGGTGGTGGAGCGTCGATTTCGCGATGTCGACGGTCTCGGCGAGCTCGGCGAGGGACGCGTCCCCCTGGGCGAGGGTGCGGAGCACCCTGAGCCGACGCTCGTCGCCGAGCGCACGGTGGAACTTGACGAGCCATTGGGGTGGTGCATCGCCATCAGACTCGACATGCTCGTCCGCGACCGGATAGCCGAGGACGAAGAAGTCCGAGCGGGCGGCAACGACGACCCACGGCCGGGCGACCATGGTCGGCATCAGGATGATCGGTCGGCGAGCGTGTTCTTCACTGAAGTTGATGCCTGACGTGGCCACCTCGAGGAGCCTCTCGGGTGAGACCCTGCGCTGCATTGTGCGCTTCGATCGGAAGTCGGCCTCGAGGTACGGTCTGAACTCCTCCTCGAACTTCGAGAACGCCT
>CAZYGP010000052.1:0-10708 GCA_964647265.1 uncultured Acidimicrobiaceae bacterium
TTGCTTGCCACGAGCAGCGTGGTGAGGAACGTCGTGAAGACGTCCCGCTCGCTCGAGATGTCGCGACCTTCAACGGGCCAGGTAGCGACGAGCTCGATGCGCCGCTCGGACAGGAGGTCGTGGAGTGCGAGCACGCGTTCGACACAGTCGGGTTCGCTGAGGTCGACGACGAGCAGGCACCCGTCAGCGGGGCGAAGGGCGTTGCTGATCCACGGCACGGGGTGCTCCACTGCGATCGGCGGTAGGTCTACCAGCTGGATCGCAACGTCGTGGACAGGCATCATCCCCGGCATCGGGTACTGGGTCGTGAACGGGTACTCGCCCACCTCGGCGTGAGATCCCGTGACCCTGGCGTGAAGCGCGGACTTACCCGTGTTCGGCGGGCCGAGCAGGGCGATCTGACCAGCTCCCTCGGGTCTGACGACGGTGGCAGGGCCTGTCCTCGCTCCTCCCTTCCTAGGGCCGGCAAGCTCGTCGGACAGCTCCTTGATCCTGGCCTTGATGTCCGCCTGGAGGTGCTCGGTGCCCTTGTGCTTCGGGATGGCGCGCAGCATTGCACGCAGCGCCTCGAGCCGATCCTCTGGATCGGAGGCATGCCGATAGCGCGCCTCAGCTGCCTTGTACGCAGGCGTGAGGTTGGCAGGCATGCGTCACCCTCGTTCGTTTCCCCAATGATCGTCGCGTCCCGCGCCCTCTGCCACGACGCGTCGGGCAAGCCATTGGTCGGTTTCCTTCGTTGTCTGGGCGACGACCCGACTCCGCGTTCAGCATCTGCATCGTCAAGAAATCCGTTATTCAACAGATCTGTTAGGTTACGAATACGCGGATATCGGGAGGGTTGAAGATGACGGAACCATCGGGAGACGGCAACGCGCCGATCTACGAGGCGAAGTCCGAGCTCTTCAAGGCCCTCGCACATCCGGCACGCGTCAGGGCGCTCGAGGTGCTCGTCGAGGGTGAGCGATCCGTCTCTGACCTCCAACCAGAGGTTGGAATCGAATCCTCGTACTTGTCCCAGCAGCTCGGGATCCTGCGGCGCGCGGGGCTCGTGACGAGCCGAAAGGAAGGGACGTCGGTCATCTATGGCATCGCCGACCCCCTCCTCGTCGATCTTCTCGCTGTGGCGCGCAGATTCCTCATCGCGTCGCTCGCACAGACCCGTGACCTGCTCGAGGGTCTGGAATCAGATGAGGTGGCGAGGTGACCGACGACGGCCAGGAGGCGGACAAACCAGAGGACTCTGGTGGCGACCTTCAGGCGGATTCGGTCACTCGCTCGTGGCGCGGGTGGCTCCCGAGTCCCTCGGACTACGCGGGGCTGAAGAACACCTGGAGGGGTGATGTCATCGCCGGTGTGACAGTCGGCGTCGTCGCACTTCCCCTCGCCCTTGCGTTCGGGATCACCTCCGGTCTCGGCGCTGCCGCGGGTCTCATCACGGCGATCGTCGCTGGTCTCGTTGCCGCGGTGTTCGGCGGATCCAACGTCCAGGTGTCAGGGCCGACCGGGGCGATGACGGTGGTCCTGGTGCCGATCGTCGCGCGCCATGGCGTGGATGCCGTGCTCATGGTCGGCATGCTCGCTGGCGTCCTCATCGTCCTCGCGGGGATCGCACGCCTCGGTCGGTACCTGGTCTTCATACCGTGGCCCGTGATCGAGGGCTTCACGGTGGGAATCGCCGTGATCATCTTCGCCCAGCAGGTCCCGGCCGCCCTCGGCGTACCGATGCCCGAGGGCGAGAACACCATGCTCGTTGCACTTCGTGCCCTCGGGGACGCGCTTTCGGGATCCGGCACCGTGTGGGCGCTCGGCCTGACCGGCCTCGTAGTGGTGATCATGGTCGTGGGCCCGAGGATCCACCGGGGCATACCCGCCTCACTCCTCGGGGTCATCGCAGCCACGGCGGTCGCGGTCGTGGCGCAGGCGGATGTCCCCGTCATCGGTGAGCTACCGAGCACACTTCCCCTGCCGTCGCTTCCCATGTTCTCGCCCGGCCTGATCTCGGATCTCTTCGGTGCGGTCCTCGCTGTTGCGGCCCTCGCATCTCTCGAGAGCCTTCTGTCGGCAAAGGTGGCTGACGGTATGGCAGGTGTCGGTCGCCACGACCCCAATCGCGAGCTCCTCGGCCAGGGACTCGCCAACGTCGTATCCCCGCTGTTCGGAGGGATGCCGGCGACGGGTGCGATCGCCCGCACTGCCGTCAACGTGAAGGCGGGAGCGCGCACGCGCGTTGCTGCGATCGTCCACTCCCTCGTTCTCATCTGTGTGGTGTTCGCAGGTTCGTCCCTCGTCGCTGAGATACCGCTCGCGGCCCTGGCCGGTGTCCTGATGGTCACGTCGGTCCGGATGGTGGAGTTCGGCAACGTCGGTGCCATCGTGCGGGCCACCAGGTCCGACGGCATCGTTCTCGTGGTGACCGCCTTCGTGACCATTGCCTTCGACCTGATCCTCGCCGTGGAGTTCGGCATGGCGGTGGCTGCGCTCCTGGCGCTCCGGCAGCTCGCCAGGACGTCTGCTCCCATCGCCGACCCGCTCCCGCTGATCGACGCCGATACCGCTTCGGCCCTGCGCCGGGACCACATCGTCTCGTACCGGTTCGACGGAGCCCTCTTCTTCGGAGCGGTGCAGCGATTCCTGACCGAGCTGACGCAGGTCGGGGACGTCGAGGTCGTCATCCTGCGATTCCCGTCCCTCCAGATGCTCGATGCATCCGGTGCGCAGGCGATCGGGGAGATCATCGAGGAGCTCGAGCATCGTGGCGTCACCGTGCTGATCAAGGGCCTCCGGGAGGATCACCTCCGGATCATGAAGGAAGTGGGAGCCATCGACCGGCTCGCCCACGAGAACCATCTCTTCAGCGACCTCGATGATGCGATCGCCCACGCACGCTCCCACCTCGCTCGCAACCGACACGCTCCCACGGGGACGGACGAGCCCTCGTCGCTTCGATAGCCTTGAGCGGCATGCTGTTGAATCGTGCCATCCTCGATCGAATCGTTGCGGGCGACGTCGATCTCGCCTTCCGGCGCTGGACCCGTCCAACGGTCAGGACCGGAGGTTCGCTTCGAACCCGGGCCGGACTACTACGCATCGACAAAGTCGAGGTCGCTTCGCTGTCGGAGATCACCGCCGACGATGCGCGAAGGGCTGGCACGGAGCTCGCGGACCTCCTCGCATTCCTGAACGGGAAGGAGCACGGGGACGTCTACCGCATCGAGTTGGGATCCGTCGGCGCGGATCCGCGGGTGGCGTTGCGTGAAGCGGCAGATCTGTCGGACTCGGACGTTGCCGACCTTCGATCCCGCCTCGACAGGTTGGACAGGGCCTCGAAGCGGGGGCCCTGGACGATGCAGACCCTCAGGCTCCTCGACGCCAATCCACACGTCCGGGCGCAGGACCTCGCCGATCGTCTCGGACAGGCCAAGGATGCATTCAAGGATGACGTTCGCAAGTTGAAGACCCTCGGCCTCACCATCAGCCACTCACCGGGATACGAGGTATCACCGAGGGGAATGGCCTTCCTCGAGCACGTCGACAGGGATGGGCCCAGGAACCGCTGATCCGCGGGATTGCGCTTTGGGGGCTTCCCAGCGAACGAGTGTCACGCGTCCCGTGTGAAGTCGCTTCAACGCCGACATCGTGTCGGGATTTCCGACATGCTGTCGCCTCGGATGGCCTGTACGTTCGTGGGCGATTCGACCCATGACTGAGGAGAAACCCATGAGATCGACCCTGGCAATCGTCGTTCTGCTCGTCGCGTTGGTGGCGAGTGCCTGTGGCAGCGACGACGGATCCGGATCCGACACGGAGACGACCACGACCGTGGCCGAAACGACCACGACGACAGCCGCCGAGACCACGACCACGACCGTCGCTGAGACGACCACGACGACAGCCGCCGAGAGCACGACCACCACCTCTGCGGGGATCCAAACGGCTCCCGTCGTCCCGGGCGAGGACGAGGACGTGGATGCGATCGTCGAGGCCTATCTCGTCGTCTTCGACAGCACGACGAGCTTCGAGGAGAAGTCACCGTTCGTCACGGATCTGGCGGGTCTCGAGGACACCGTCGTCGCCTACGAAGCAGCAGGCGAGGCCGTCGGAGGGATCCAACTCCGCGCAGACGAGGTCGGCATCGACGGTGATCAGGCCCGGGTGATCTACGCGTTCCTGTTCGCGGGCAACCCTGCCTACTCGGATCTCGAAGGCGACGCTGTCCTCACGGACGCCGGCTGGCAGGTCACGCGGGAGTTCTTCTGCGAGATCATGGCCTCCGCCAGGGTCGGGTGCCCGTGACGACAGGCCACTCGCAGCGGTTGTGATTGGGGGAGCGTGCGTTGGATACGAATCTGATCCACTACCTCCCGATCATCTCGACGATCATCGCAGCGGCATTCACGTGGACCCTGTACCTCCGCTGGCGTCAGAAGCCGGCGGCCCGGTACCTGCTGTGGTGGATGATCGGTGTCGCCCTCTACGGACTCGGCACGCTCACCGAGGCGCTGACAACGCTGTTCGGGTGGAACGAGTCGGTGTTCCGGACGTGGTACATCGCAGGGGCCCTCCTCGGCGGCGCACCACTGGCAACCGGTACCGCGTACTTGCTGCTGCCACGCCGAGTCGCCGATCGCCTGGCGATCGCCCTGGTCACGTACGTGTCGATCGCCGCGGCATTCGTTCTGGCAACACCGATCCTGTTCGATGTGGTGGAGGAGAACCGGCTCTCGGGCACCGTGATGGCGTGGACATGGGTCAGGCTCTTCTCGCCGCTGGTGAACCTCTACGCCGTCGTGTTCCTGATCGGTGGGGCAATCTGGTCGGCATGGAAGTACTGGCGGCTCGGGAATGCATCGTCCCGCGTGCTCGGCAACGTCCTGATCGCCTTCGGTGCGATCCTTCCGGGGATCGGCGGCGGGTTCGCACGCGCGGGCGTCGTCGAGGTCCTCTACGTGACCGAACTCGTCGGTCTGCTGTTCATATGGGCAGGTTTCCGCGTGATCTCGGGCGATCGGGTGATCTCGGTGTTTGCTGCCCAACGCACCACCGACATCGCACCTGATCGCGTGGGGACATGATGCGCTCGCGGCTCGTCGCCCTCGCGAGCGTCGTCGTGGCTGGCGCCGTGGCGTGTTCGGGTTCCGGCGGCGCGACGACGACCGGCGTCGATTCGGGAACGGACACGACGGTCGCCCCGACCACCCTTGCACCGACCACGGCCCCTCCCACGACAGCGGCGCCATTCGACGGTACGTTCACGGGAGCCGATGGCGTGACGACCGAGATCGGCGACACATCCCGCATCGTGTCACTGACGGGGGACATCACGGAGATCATCTACGCGCTCGGCCTTGGTGGGCAGGTCGTCGCCGTGGATATCACGACGACGTTCCCTCCCGATGCCGAGCGGCTGAAGGCCGATGGGGGCAACGTCGGCTTCGGCCAGGCGCTCAACGCCGAAGCGGTCCTGAGGTACGAGCCGACCCTCGTACTCGGCGACGAGACGATCGAACCTTCCGAGACGATCGAGCAGCTGCGCAATGCGGGTGTCCCGGTCGTGATCCTGCCCTATCAGACGAGCCTCGACGGCGTCGGGACCAAGATCGCAACGGTCGCACGGATCCTGGGTGTCGAAGAGGAGGGACAGGCCCTTGCTGACTCAGTGATGACGGAGATCGCGGTTGCGCAGGAGGCTGCCGATGAAGCGGCGTCGGAGCCCAGGGTCGTGTTCCTCTACATCAGGGGGCCATCCTTGCTGTTCGTCTTCGGTGCGGACCTACCGACGAACGCGATGATCGAGGGGGCAGGGGCCATCGATGCCGGCGCCGAGCTCGGTACCGGACCCATCACGGTCACACCTGAGGCCATCGTCGCCGCCGCACCCGACGTGATCGTGCTCCCGGAGTCGGGGATCGAAAGCCTCGGAGGCTTCGATGCCCTTCTCGAGATCCCCGGCATCGCTGAGACCCCTGCGGGTCGCAACCGCGCCTTCCTCGCCTACGAGGAGGCGTACTTCTTCAACCTCGGTCCCCGTGCGGGCCAGGCACTCGCCGAGTTCGTCACCGATCTCTATGCCATCATCGCCGGGTGAGCGATGACACCTGGCTGAGATCAGCGGATCCATACACGGTCCGACGGCGGTGGTTCTGGCCATCGGTCTCGCTCGTTGCGCTGCTCGCAGCCCTTGCCTCGCTCGCAACCGGCGCGGTCGATGTCTCCGTGGGTGAGGTCATGGAAGTGCTCTTCGGGAAGCTCGGACTCACCGACACGACGAGCCGAGCCGAAGCAGTCGTTTGGGGAATCCGCATGCCGAGGCTGCTCGTGGGCTTCGCCGTTGGAGCCAGCCTCGGCCTTGTGGGCGCAGTTCTCCAGGGGCTCCTCCGGAACGAACTGGCGGACCCCCAGCTCCTCGGGATCGGACCGGGTGCGGCGATCGGCGCTGCGATCGGAGCATCCGCGGGAGGGGTGCGCGGAGCGATCGCCGGTGGTGTATTCACAGGGGTTCTGACCGCCTTCGCGCTCCGACGTCTCGCCAGACGAGCGTCGATCGACCCCTCCAGGGTGATCCTCTCGGGAGTGGCCCTTGGCGCCGCACTCAGCGCGTGGGTGGGATTCATCGTGTTCGGGTCGGACCGTGCATCCGTGCCCCCCATCGAATTCTGGCTGCTCGGGAGCCTTTCCGGCGCGACGTGGCGCACGTTCGGGACGGCCGTGGTCTTCCTCGCCATCGCGACCATCGGTCTCCTGACGGCAACCCGCAGCCTCGATGTGCTCGCACTCGGAGAGAGTGAGGCACGGCACCT
Source organism: uncultured Acidimicrobiaceae bacterium (assembly GCA_964647265.1). Taxonomy (GTDB): domain Bacteria; phylum Actinomycetota; class Acidimicrobiia; order Spongiisociales; family UBA5794; genus SZUA-442. The sequence goes on from CAZYGP010000052.1 coordinate 6,798, forward strand.
TGGTGTTGACACCGACCTCGTGACGACGATGACCCTCATCGGCTGTGGCGCCGCTGTCGGTGCGACCGTGGGAGCGGTCGGGATCGTGTCGTTCGTCGGCCTCCTGGTTCCGTTCCTGATGCGCCCGATCGTGGGCCAGGGCCATCGGAACCTGTTGCCGGCGTCGATGCTCAGCGGGGCGGTGTTCGTCGTCCTCGCCGACCTCGCCGCCCGATCGGTGTTCGAGCCGGTCGAGATCCCCGTCGGGCTCATCACTGCAGCCATCGGGGGACCGGTCTTCTTGTGGTTGATCTCGAGGAGGCGCGATGTCTGACTCGATCCTCAGCGCAGTCGGGGTCACGTATGCGGTCGATGGTGCCGTCCTCGTCGACGGTGTTGATCTCGATGGGAGGCGAGGTGAGCTGATCGCACTGTGCGGCCCCAACGGTGCCGGCAAGTCGACGCTCCTCAGGATCCTCGCTGGTGACATCCAACCTCGTCCGGGGAAGGTGGTTGTCGACGGACTCGACACCGCGTCAGCGACGCACGCGGAACTCGCTCGCGCCAGGGCGGTGATGCGTCAGGGCGGACGGAGCGATATCCCCTTCACGGCGGGCGCCGTGGTCGAGATGGGCAGGTATCCGCACCGAAGCGACCCCGATGCCTCGAGGGAAGCGGACATCAACGCGATCAGGGCTGCGATGGAACGGACCGAGACGGATCACCTCGCCGGGCGCATCTACGCGACCCTCAGCGGAGGAGAGCAGACTCGAGTCGTGATGGCACGAATCCTCGCCCAGGAAGCACCGGTCGTACTGCTCGACGAACCGACCACCGCGCTCGACGTCGCCCATCAGGAGCGTGTGCTCGCCGAGGTGCGCAGGATGGCGGACGAGGGCAGCTGTGTGATCGCAGTGCTCCATGACCTCAACGCCGCGTCATACTACGCAGACAGGGTGGTCATGATGGCGGAAGCACACGTTGCCTCGATGGGCACGCCCAGGGAGGTCCTGCGCGCGGAACTGCTCCATTCGGTCTACGGACAGGAGATGACGGTCGTCGAACATCCCACCCGCAACTGCCCATTGGTCATCGTCACCTGATCGCCGAGCGACGGGACAGTCGCTTGGGCGGACGGATCTCCATCCTGTAGTGTGCGCCGCCACAGCCGACACGGAAGGATGTGTCCATGTTCACCTTCGTGTGCGATCGCCTGATTCCCGGATGCACGCACGAGGACACGGCGGAATCCCGTGCAGAGGCGCGCGAGAAGGCCATCAAGCATCTCGAAGGTCATCACCGGATGGAGTACCTCAACGACATGCGACTCGCAGATGCGGCATCGAAGCTGGACGGAGCGATCATTCGAGGTACCGTTCGCTGATCCGTGACACCACGGTGACCACCGGGTCCCGGGCGCGTACCATCTGACGGTGCCACAGCGATCCCCTTTCAGCGTCGTCATCGTCGGCGGCGGGTTCGGAGGCCTCGAAGCGGCGAAGGGTCTTGCCGGCGTCGATGTCTCCGTGACGATGATCGATCGCCGCAACCACCACGTGTTCCAACCGCTGCTGTATGAGGTCGCAACGGCGGGTCTCAGTCCGGGTGACATCGCATTCCCGATCCGGTCGATCCTGCGGAGGCAGGCCAATACTCGTGTCCTTCTCGGCGACGTCACCGCCGTCGACGTCGATGGGCACAGGGTGCAAGTGTCCGGGTCCGAATCGATCGACTTCGACTACCTGGTCCTCGCAACAGGCGCATCACACTCCTACTTCGGACATGACGAGTGGGAGCAGCACGCGCCCGGTCTCAAGACCATCGAGGATGCGACAGAGATCCGTCGGCGCATCCTTCTGCGCTTCGAGGAAGCGGAGCGCTCCCATGACGCCGAGGAGCGCCAACGCCTGCTGACCTTCGTCGTGATCGGTGGTGGGCCGACAGGCGTGGAGCTCGCCGGTGCCATCGCCGGGATCGCGACGAGAACCATGGCACAGGACTTCCGGAGCATCGATCCGTCCTCGGCGAAGGTGATCCTCCTCGAGGGCGCCGATCGCGTCCTCGGCACCTACTCGAAGAGGCTCTCGGCGAAGGCACAACGCCAGCTCGAGCGGCTCCGTGTCGATGTGAGGGCTTCGACGATGGTGACGGGCGTGGACGACTCAGGCGTGGACACGAGCGCAGGGCGGATCGACAGCTCATGTGTTCTCTGGGCAGCGGGTGTCGAGGCGTCACCGCTCGGCGGCGAACTTGGTGCGGACCTCGATCGCTCGGGCAGGGTGATCGTGGAGCCCGACCTCTCGATCGGACCCGACCGCAACATCTTCGTCATCGGCGACCTCGCGCACGTGCGTCGGGGCGACGACGTCGTTCCCGGTGTCGCACCCGCCGCTGTGCAGCAGGGCAGGTTCGTCGCCGTGGCCATTCGTGAGGATCTCGCCGGACGGCCGAGGGGCTCGTTCATCTACAAGGACAAGGGCTCGCTCGCACAGGTCGGTCGCAGCTCCGCCATCGCTCGTCTCGGGAGGTTCGAGTTCTCCGGCTTCATCGCATGGATGCTCTGGTGGTCGATCCACATCGCCTACCTGATCGGATTCCGGAGCCGTGCGGTCGTCCTGATCGGTTGGGGATGGTCGTGGCTCACGTACCAGCGTGCAGCCCGGCTCATCACGAAGCCGTGGACCCCGAGGAGACGCCCGAGCGCCGGTGACTAGCGGGCCTCGCCGGCTGACTCCTACCTGCGCACTCGGAGGGCTGTTCCCGGACGACTCCTGTATTCAACCAATCGTTTGACGAAGGTCTCTGGATCCCTTAGTGTGGGTCTTCAACTGACTGGTTGAATACCCGAAGGGAGACGCATGCCAACGGACCCGCTGTCACGTGTGTTCTCGGCGCTCGCCGACCCCACTCGGCGTGACATCGTCGGGAGGCTCGCAGACGGCGATGCGACCGTCAACGAGCTCGCCGAACCGTACGACGTGACGGTCCAGGCCGTCTCGAAGCACCTCAAGGTGCTCGAGGATGCCGGTTTGGTGAGTCGCACACGGGATGCCCAGCGCCGGCCGGTGCACCTCGAGGCTGAGGTGTTCGACCTGATGACCAAGTGGATCGAGCGCTACCAGCGCCAGGCCGAGGAACGGTATCGCCGCCTCGACGACCTTCTCGAGGCAATGCCTGATGTTGCTCCCATCCCCGAAACAGAAGAAGACGAAACAGGAGGAACGACATGACCACGACCGGCACCCACAGAACCGAGATCATCGCCGACCCGCACGTACCCCTCATCCGGATCATCAGGGAGTTCGACGCACCACGCGAGAAGGTCTTTCGCGCTCACACCGATCCCGAGCTTCTCACCCGGTGGCTCGGCCCGCGACGGATCGAGATGCACATCGAGCACTACGACTGCCGGACAGGTGGTTCGTACAGGTACGTGCACACGAGTGACGGCAATGAGTACGGGTTCTACGGATGCTTTCACGAGGTTCGTGCCCCGGAGTTGATCGTCCAGACCTTCACATTCGAGGGGTTCCCCGAGGGTGTTGCGCTGGAACGTCTGGTACTCGAGGATCTTGGCGGCGATCGGACGAGGCTCGTTGCGACGTCGCTGGTCGACTCCTTCGAGGGTCGTGATGCTGCCATCGCCAGCGGTATGGATGACGGCATCCGCGAGGGATACGAACGACTCGACGAGCTGCTCGTCAACTGAATCTGCGCAGCACCAATTCCGTCTCTCCCCTCGGGAGAGACGCGAAGCGAGCGACCCAAAGAGGGCGGTGTGTCACCGACTCACGTCGGACGTGGGAAACAACTCATCCCCTCTCTGCCCTGCCGGGCATCTCCCCCAACGGGGGAGAAACGCGAGCGGTGTGGGAAGCAACGTCGTTCCCTCTCTGCCCTGCCGGGCATCTCCCCCAACGGGGGAGAAACGC
>CAZYGP010000053.1:0-10657 GCA_964647265.1 uncultured Acidimicrobiaceae bacterium
TCCAGGTGTTCGGGCGCTCGAACGGCCAGAACTGGGAAGCCCACATCTGGTGCTGCCCGACACCTGCCACCACGGTTGCGTGGGGCGCATGTCGGGCAAGCTGGTCGATCACGTACTGCTGCTGGATCGGGCCGTCGGGATCCTGTTCATAGGCGAGGGGATGGTCGTGCTGCCATTGGGCGAGGGTGGCGAACCACTCGGATCGGTCGGGTGCATCGCGGTGCGCGAGTGCGCGTGCTCCCCGGTCGATCAGCTGGTCGAGCACCGCTGAGGCGTCGCCGACGATCGGCACGTCGGGCACGCGGATCTTGCCGATCTCCGCCGGATCGACATCGACGTGGATCACCTTGGCACCGGGTGCGAAGAATTCCGGGTTCCCTGTGACCCTGTCATCGAAACGGGCGCCGATGGCGATGAGCAGGTCTGCTCGCTGGATTGCGGTCGTCGCCGTGTACGAACCGTGCATTCCGGACATGCCGAGCGTGAGGCGGTGGGAATCCGGGATGGCCCCCCGTGCCATCAACGTCGTGACGACCGGCAGGTTCTGCTGCTCTGCGAACGACCTCAGGGCGTCGCTCGCTCCGGCACGGATGATCCCACCCCCTGCATACAGGACGGGGCGCTCCGAGGCGATGATCATGTCGATGGCCGCTGCAACCTGCCTCGGGTGTCCGTGGACGGACGGCTTGTATCCGGGGAGGTCCACGGCCCCCTGCCCCCTCCATGGTGCCTCGCCTCCGAGGGCGTCCTTCGTGATGTCCACGAGAACCGGCCCTGGACGACCCGATGCAGCGATGTGGAACGCCTCACGTACGGCATCCGCGATCTCCTCGGTCCTCGTCACGAGGTGGTTGTGCTTGGTGACCGGCATCGAGATACCCCACGTGTGTGCCTCCTGGAACGCATCGAGGCCGATCGACGTCGACGGCACCTGGGCCGTGATCGCCACGACGGGGATCGAGTCCATGTAGGCGTCGGCGAGCGGAGTGATGAGGTTCGTTGCCCCCGGTCCCGATGTCGCGAAGGTGACGCCGATCCGACCCGTTGCGTGCGCATACCCCGACGCCATGTGACCCGCGCCCTGTTCGTGTCGCGCGAGGATGTGTCGGATGCCGCTGTCGAACAGCGTGTCGTATGCCTTGAGGATCGCACCTCCGGGTACACCGAAGATGACCTCGACGCCTTCGGCCTCGAGCGACCGAATGAGGATCTCCGAACCAGTGAGGGTTTGTGTCATGTCGTGCTCCAGATAAACGAAACCCTCCGTGGCACGGAGGGTTGGGCGCATCGGCTCTGTGATGCGCCTACCTGAGGAGGATTACTACGAAGTGTCGTTTCATGTCCTGATCGCCGACGTACGCGGCTGGTGTGGGAGTATGGCACCGTGGCGAAGAAGGTCAAATCGAGAGGGTGGACGTCGTGCCGAGCGAGCCCGTGACACTGGGTCGCGATGCCAGGCGAATGCTCCGATCGGTGATCGCAGCTGCTCGCGAAGAACTCGCGGATCGGGACTCCGATGACGTGCCGGTGCGGCTTCGCAAGGTGGCTTCGAGCTCGGCTCGTTCACTCCCGCCACCCCTCGAGAAGGTCCTCGTGGATGCGCTCATCGTCGACGACGCGTTCCGCGCGGCAGTTGCCCGGCGGTGGAGGGCCGTCGGTGATCACGATGCCGTGTCCGAGCAGTTCCTGGAGGATCCACGGCGAGCAGTACCCGTCCTCGAGGCGATGGCGGTCGGGAGCCTCCTCGAGGCCGAGCGCGCAAGGGTCGGTGCGCTCACCGAGCACGTGCAGGCTCTCGAGCGCAAACTCGCCGAGGCGAAGGCGAGGACGGGCGCGGTGCGCGACAAGGCACGCGCCGACATCGCTGTCCTGAAAGAGGCGAATCGCGTCGCACGTTCTAGCACCGCGGAGACGGCAACCTCACGCTCGATCGTGGATCCAGCCGCGACCGACCTCCGGAGCACCGAGGCCGAGCGGGATCGCCTCGTCGTCGAGGTCCGTGAACTCCGGCGCACGGTCGATCGCCTCACGGAGAGGGCACGAAGGCGGACCGATGGCGGCGGGTCCCAGCTCGAGCGAACCAGACAGGGCGCGCTCTCGAATCCGGGCACGGACCCCACGGCGATCGGCAGGCACCTCGACGCCCTCGAGCGTGCCGTCCGCCCGTACCGACCGGCCGCCGACGTCGCCATGACGCCTGCACCCGACGGGGCGTTCACCCTTCCCGGTGGGATCGCCCCTGACACCGCGGAAGCCGTGGCGGCCGTCCTCGCTGCCAGGGTCGATGTCATCGTGCTCGACGGCTACAACCTCGCCGGGGTGCTCGGCGTCGAGCAGTTCGCGAGTTCCGAGGGTCGGGCCATCGTCGGGACCGTTGCAACGGGTCTCGCGCGTTCATCGACCGCCAGGGTCATGGTGGTCTTCGATGCGGTCGGCGTCGTGGGACGCCCGGTCGTTCGAGCCGACCTCGGCGTCGAGGTCGTCTTCTCCCAGGATCGATCCGCCGACGAGGAGATCGTCGACCTCGTGCGCGACGCACGGGGACGATGGGTCGTCGTCACAAACGATCGTGAGCTGAGGGACCGGTGCGCACATCACGGAGCCGTGGTCCTGTGGTCGGACGCCGTTGCCTCGTGGTGGCGTCGCTAGCGGTCGCCACCGGATCCGTCGGTCCCGGCGTCGATGCGCCGGACCGCCGATCGAACGACGGCCACGAGCGTGACCAATGCTGCCGTGCCGCCCACGACGAGCACCACGGGGAGGGGCACGGCTTCGAACAGCCTCCTGAACGGGAGCCACGACGCGAGTGTGAGGCCGAGGAGGGAGGCTGCAACGACGTTGCCGATGACGAAGATGCGAAGGTCACCCGGATCGTTGCGGATCGGGAGCCACGAGGCGGCTGCAACGGCGAAGGCGGCTGCGACGACGAGGAACCGCTCTCCCTCGTCGAGGCCGAGAGCCACAGATATGGTGCTCCACGTCAGGATCGATGCTGACACGTACACCCACAGACGCCGTGACCGCGATGCCGACGAGCCTGCGAGGACGAACACGAACGCAGTACCCGCGAGGATCCCCAGGAGCGAGCCGACGAGCCGTCCCGTCATGGCACCGACGGACCATGCCGTTCCGACGGCCGCAACCACCGTCATCACGTAGGACGGCAGGTCACGCCGTCGCACATACGTGGGGAACGCCACGACGAACACCGTGGCGAACGACAGCGCGGATCGCGTGGCGATGTCGTCACTCACGAGCCACCCCGTCGCAACGTACACGGTCCACGCTGCGACAGCGACAGAGGCGAGGTACATCACGACAGCGAGGCGATGCACCTCACGGAATCGCTCCCCCGGCAGCGCGTGGGCACCTGCGCCCAGTGCAACGGCAGAGATCCCGAGGGCCGCCACGGTGGCAGAAGCAGGCAAGGATCCGAGGAGGTCTCCGAGCAACGCCCACAAACCGACCCCGATGGCGGCGGCTGCCATGTAGGCGATCGGCTCCAGGAACCGAACAACGACGCCAACGAGGCGTGATGTGCCGATGTCGGCATACCGGAGCGAGAGTGCAGGGCGCGTCGGGAACCGGGAGGCGTCCGAGAAGGTCCACGTCGCACCGCCATCGCGGGAGTACCTGTACATCCCGGGCCTGCCGGGGACAGCGCGCCACAGGTGTCCGTCCGAGTCGACGGCGACCATGGACTCGCTTGCGGCTGTCTCGAGCGCACCACGCTCGCCGGGATCGGTCGAGCGTGCGCCCTCCATGAGGCGGGTCACTCGAAGGTCGATGGCAGCGTCGAGTCCTCCCAGATCGTCGAAGGTCTCATCAGGAGGGGGCATGGACACAATCTACCGCTCGCGGATGATGCTCGACGATCGGGGCGGACGGGGTGGGTGCGGCACCGGTGGTCTCGGGCATCGTCGCGTGGTTGCGGAACCCCTAAACGCCGGTGCCTGATCACCCGATAGACCACCGAGCGACCCGTTGGGGATCCGTGACTGCAACGCTCCCGCGTGCCCATGTCGAATCCGATACAACCCCGCTGCCAGAGCATGCAGCGGTCCTGACGCGTTGGCACGGGCTTCGACGAATCGGTGGCATCGTCACGCTGTCCCTTGCCGCGTTCAGCGGCGTTGTCCTCGAATGGCCGGTGCTCGCCGTCATCGTGGTGCTGGGAGCGGGCATTGCGGTCGATGCGTCGATCGCCCTGGCCTCTGAAAGGTCGCGGGTCGGACCGACACTCGTCGCCGACATCTCGCTCACCGGCGTAGGGCTTGTCGTCGCGTCCGTGCCCGCAGCCGCGGTCGGAGTGGTCGTCGCCTACTTCGTGCTCGTGACCACCGTCCTCGGCACGACGAGGAGTGCCTGGCGGATCGGCGCGTACGCGGTGGCAGTCGGCATCGGGGTGTCCGTCGCCTCGCTGTTCACGAACACGGCATCCGACATCTACGTCCGATCCGCCGTCTCAGGTGTCATCACCATCACGGTCTTCGGGCTCCTCACCATCGCGATGGCCCGCGAATACGCGTTGGCCAGAACGCGCGGAGGCGTGACCGTGGGCCGCAGGATCGAGATCGCCGACGCCGTCGCGCAGGCCTCCAGGGCACTCGTTGCCGAGGACGATGCCAGGGCGCTCGGTTCCGCCCTCGACGCGATCCGCGAGGCGATGGACGTATCCGCCGTGTTCGTCGAACGCAACGTCGAGGACCCGACCCTCGGCCTCGCGGCGGTCGTCGTCGAGCGGTCGGCCGACCCATCGACCGTCCACCCATCGCTCGACGTACGGTCGAAGGTCCCATGGTCCGCGATGCCTGGCGCCCGGGCACATCTCGAGGGCGGCGCTCCGTTCTTCTACCGTGTGGAAGAGGCACGGGGGACGGCCGCGGACAGGGGAGGAGACGGAGGCCTCCATGTCGAGGTCAACGTCCCGATCACGCTCCGCGACGAGTGGATCGGCGTCATCGGTGCTGCTGATCGCGACCCCGATCGGCTGTGGCGAACGGACGATCTCACCCTCCTGCGGACGATGGCCGATCTCACGGCAGCGTTCTGGCAGCGGATGGAGGACGAGCGGGTTCGTGACTCGTTGATCGGCAGCCTCGACGGGCGCCTGCGATACGAGGAGGCAATCGCCAGGGCGTCCCAAGCCCTCCTCGGCGAGCATGCGGTCGACCTCCAACCAGCCCTCGTCGCCGTCGGGTCAGCCGCGGGCGTCGATGAGCTGTTCGTCACCGAGACCGTGGTCGGTCCGGACGCAACGCCGCACGCCGTCGTCGTGGGTGCGTGGATCTCCCCCGGATCGTCGGCGCGCTACGACGTCGGCACCTCGTGGAGATACGGGGACCAGCCCGACATCCAGAGCGCGCTCCAACGCGGAGAGATGACGAGTCGGCGGGCGCGTCACGACGTGTCGGAACTGATCGCCGGTGTCGAGGTCGCAGGCGCATGGCACGGATCCGTCGGATTCGTCGTGACCGGAGGCGACCACGTCTGGAGGAACAGGGATGAGGCGTTCCTGAGGACCTTCGCGGACATCATCGGAGCCTTCCACGAGCGGGCACAGAACCGCGCCCGCCTGGAAGCCTCCCTCGCTTCGAAGGACCAGCTCATCGCGTCGGTCAGCCACGAGCTTCGGTCGCCCCTGACGGTCGTCGGGGGTCTCGCCGAGGAACTGCGGTCCGCTGGTGAGCGCCTCGGTGATGACGAGCGCAGGGAGCTGCTCGCGGTGATCGCAACCGAGAGCGCGGAGATGGCGGACCTCGTCGAGGACCTTCTCGTCGCTGCTCGATCCGATGACGGGGCGCTTCCGGTGTTCCCGGAGCGCATCGACCTCGCCCTCATGACGAGAACCGTCCTCGATCGTCTCTCGGTACCCGACACGCACATCGTGACGGTCGCCGATGCCACATCGGTCGCGCACGCCGATCCGGTTCGGGTGCGCCAGGTCATCAGGAACCTGTTGACGAATGCGTTCCGGTACGGCGGTCGGACGGTCACCGCGACGTTCGGTAGCTCTGACACGATGGCATGGATCGATGTCCACGATGATGGGGCGGGTGTGCCGGAGGAGGACAGGGCAACAGTGTTCGAGGCATATGGCCGATCCCGATCTGCAGCGCAGCTCAGGGCATCGGTCGGTCTCGGATTGTCCTTGTCCCGCAGGCTCGCCCACCTCATGGATGGTGAGCTCAGCTACATCGATGGGCCGGGATGCACCTTCCGATTCGAGGTCCCGCTCCCGTCGCTCGACACGTGATCAGGCGACTGCCTCGCCGATGAAACGGATGGTGCGTGGATCGGACGTACCGACGATCAACGTTCCGACCCCCGCTTCCTTCCATGCGTCGAGCCGATCGCGCACGGCACCCTCCGGACCGACCAGGCACACCTCGTCGACCAACGCGTCCGGCACGAGCATCGTCGCCTCCATCCGTTTCCCCTCCAGATACAGGTTCTGAATGTCTTCGGCTTCCTGCTCGTACCCGTACCGGCATGCGAGATCGTTGTAGAAGTTGGTCCCCTTCGCTCCCATCCCCCCGATGTAGAGGGCGAGCTGTGGCTTCATCTGGAGGCGTGCGGCATCGATGTCGTCGGTCACGAGCGCGGTGACCGTCGGCGCGATGTCGAAGCGGTCGGCCTTCGTCGGATCGCCTGACCGTGCGAAGCCGGCATCGAGCAGTGGCATGTACTCGGAGCTCGCCCGCTCGGGCGAGAAGAAGATCGGAAGCCAACCGTCGGCGATCTCGGCGGTGAGCGCGACGTTACGGGGACCGATGGCAGCAAGGTAGATGGGGAGGTTCGGGTTCCTCGGTGCGATCATGCTCTTGAGCGGCTTTCCGAGACCGGTGGCATCCTCACCCCGGTAGGGGAGTTGGTAGTACTCACCATCGAACTCGACGGGTTCGTGTCGAGCCAGGACGCGCCGCACGATCTCGACGTACTCGCGCGTGACAGCGAGTGGCCTCCCGAACGCACGGCCGTGCCAGCCCTCGACCACCTGGGGCCCGGATACGCCCAGACCCAGGATGAACCTGCCATTCGACATCACGTCGAGCGTCGCTGCCGTCATGGCCGTCATCGCGGGGGTGCGCGCCGGTATCTGGAACACGGCGGTCCCGACACGCAGACGCTCGGTACGCGCCGCGATCCACGCGAGTGGCGTGAGGGCATCGGAACCGTACGCCTCCGCACACCAGACACTGTCGTATCCGAGGTCCTCCACCATCTCGATGAGCGCGAAGTTGTCCGCGATCGCCGTTCCGTACAAGCCGATGTTCAATCCGAGTCGCATGGGCGCCACAGTACCGCGTCGTCGGGTCGTCCCACGTGCCGAGGGTCCGGTTCGTGTCATACCGGGTCCGTATGGTTGCCATGTCGATCCGACCCAGCGGGAGGAATGCATGATCATCGATTGCGGTAGCTGTGTGGCCCGTCACACGACAGCGTGCAGGGATTGTCTCGTCACGGCCCTGTTGGGGGACACGGGCGTGATCGAGCTGGGAGACGACGAGCACGCAGCGATCGATGCGATGGCGAGCGCGGGCCTCATCGCCCCCATTCGCCTGGTCATCGACGTTCGCGCACCGAGGGAGGCATCGGGTTGAGACCGGCCCATCATCGCGGGAATCGAGGCCCAGCGCCGCGTTCGTCAGGTCGGTGAGGCCCGCCGCACCTACAGTTGGTTCCGATGGACCTCCTCGAGACACTGGCATCCGTTGCCGGATCGTCCGGCGCAAGGCTCGGAGTCACGGATCTCGCTCCCTTCGGTGCGACCCGCATCGAGATCGATCGACGGGTGGCATCGGGTGAACGCGGTTCGCTCCGGTTCGTGTACTCGGATCCGGTGATGTCGACCGAGCCTGCCCGCTCCTTCCCGTGGGCGAGGGCGATCGTCGTCGTGGCAGTTCCCTACCTCACCGATGGAGATGGTGTCGCTTCCGGGGGGCTGGATGACGGTCTCCTGGATGCCGGCCGACCGGTGGCACGGTTCGCCGACGGCGACCGGTACGCCTCGGTGCGCACCGTCCTCGACGCGCTGGTGCCGGTGCTCGAATCCCGAGGGTTCCGCACGGAGCGTGTGTTCGACGACGATCGACTCGTCGATCGCGCGGCCGCCGTCAGGTCGGGTGTGGCGTGGTGGGGAAAGAGCACGATGGTCCTCACCCCGGGTCTCGGACCATGGTTCCTCATCGGAAGCGTCGTGACCGACGCACCCATCGATCCAACGCCGCCGATGGAGCGATCCTGCGGAACGTGCACCGCGTGCATGCCCGCCTGCCCGACGGGTGCAATCGTCTCTCCGGGGGTCCTCGACGCCCGCCGCTGCCTCGCCGCGGTGTTCCAGACGAGGGGTCCGATCCCGATAGAGCTCAGGCCGGCTGCAGGCGATCGGGTCTACGGCTGCGACGCATGTCTCGTTGCATGCCCACCTGGTCACGGAGCCCTCGAATCGTATCGTCCGGTCCCTGTGCCGAACGCTCGCGACATCCTCGGGATGAGCGACGACGAGATCGACGAGGCGTTCGCCCACTGGTACATCCCCGGCCGCAGAGCCCGGTTCGTCCGCCGGAATGCGATCGTCGCCATGGGAAACGGTGCCAGGGAGGACGATCTCCCCGTGGCGGCTGGATATCTCGGTCACCCCGACCCCCTCCTGCGAGGTCACGCTGCGTGGGCCGTCGCCAGAATCGGAACACCGGCTGCGGCGGCCATACTCGCCGTTGCAGCGCAGCACGAATCCGATCAGGAAGTCCTGGAGGAGATCCGGAACGTGATACCCCGATGACAGCCCGGCTCCGTCTACGCTCGGGCCCTCGCCTCGAGGGGAGTCTTCGATGACCGCCGTGTACGCTGTGACGCTCGTTGTCGGGTTCCTCGGACTCGGCGCGTGGATCGTGGCAACCGCGGTCGCCGACATGGTCGAGGGGTGGCAATCGTTGGATCCCGAGTCGCGCTTCGGCCCGTGGTCGAGACGGGCGATAGCTGCGCTGGTCGGTTTCGGGATGACGGGGATCTCCACGAGCTACGGCGGGTGGCCCGACATCGCAGCGTTCGGAGCGGCCGTTGTCGGTGGTGCCGCGCTCGCAGCCATCTCCGAATGGCTCGGACCGCAAACGGCGGCCTAGGGGGACTTCGGTGGAGGGCTCGTGCTGATCGTGTCGGACATCCATGGCGCATTCGAAGCGCTCGGGAGGCTCGCGTCACGAGGTGAAGCCGTGCTCGTCCTCGGCGACCTCATCAACCTGGTGGACTACCGGACGAACGAGGGGATCCTTGCCGACATCGTCGGGAGGGACCTCGTCGCGTCCGTGGTCGGGCTCCGTTCCGTCGACGACTCCGCAGCGAATCGCACATGGGCAACGCGAACGGCATCCCTCGGATTCGATGTGAGGCTGGCTGTCGGCGAGGCCATGCGCGGCGAGTACGAGCGCATGCGCAACGCCATCGACGGGCTCGACGCATACGTGATTCCTGGCAACGTCGATGATCCGGACATGCTCAGGGCACATCTGCCTTCGTCTGCGACGTGGGTCGACGGCGACGTCCTCGACTTCGACGGCGAGGTCTTCGGGTTCGTCGGACGCGGCGTCGAACGAATCGGTTCGGCCGGAGAGATCGACGATGCAACGATGCGCGACCGCCTCGACGCCCTCGGTGCCGTCGACGTCCTGTGCACGCATGTGCCAGCTGCATTGGCCATGGTGTGCGAAGACGTGATCGGCGGCACGGGGAAGGGGTCGGTTCCCGTTCGGGAGTACCTCGATCGGCACCGTCCGAGGCTGCACTACTACGGCGATGTCCACCAGCCCAGGGCGACGTCGATGACATACGGCGCGACGACCTGCATCAACGTCGGGTACTTCAGGGCGACGGAGCGAGCCTTCCACCACCGCATCGACGGGTGAGCACGACCACCCGGTGATCGCATCTCGACCACCGCTACCCTTCGGGCACCAGGGCACAAGGAGTCACGATGGCAGTCGAGGGAACGGTTCAGAGGGTCGAGGTGTCGGCTGAGCCCCAGCACGTCTACGAGGTCGCGCTCGACCTCGGTTCGTACCCCGTCTGGGCCGGTGGCGTTCGGACCGTGGCGGTCACCGAGGAGGACGAGCACGGACGCCCGGCCAGGGCCGATTTCGTCGTCGACGGCATGATCAAGGAGATCTCCTACACCCTCGTCTACGACTACGACTTCGACAACGGCTTCGGGTGGAGCGCCGTTCCGAACGACGACATTCGGTCCCTCGAGGGTCGTTACGAGTTCAACGAGCTCGAAGGCGGGGGAACCGAGGTCGTGTACGCCCTCAAGGTCGATCCTGCGTTCACCGTCCCTGGGTTCCTCCGGAAGCAGGCAGAGAAACAGATCGTAGGCACGGCGCTGCGGGGCCTCAAGAAACAGGCAGAGTCGACCGCCTGATGCGCATCATCCTCGTCACGGGCAAGGGCGGGGTCGGGAAGACGACGGTGTCGGCTGCAACGGCGCTGCGAGCGGCCGATCTCGGATACACCACGCTCGTGATGTCGACGGATCCCGCCCACTCACTCGGCGACGCGTTCGACCTGGAACTCGGCGATTCGCCGAGAAGGATCGTCGACCGACTCGACGGCCAGCAGATCGATACCCAGATGCGCCTCGAGGAGGCGTGGGGTGACGTGC